>NZ_JBSFJW010000015.1:0-193507 GCF_053598255.1 Streptomyces sp. NPDC001157 | reverse complement strand
TCCGGTCCGGCAGCAACGGCTCGATGCGTGCCCACTGGGCGTCAGTCAACGACACACCAGACCAACGATCCGATGATCTGAAGGAAACGGCCTAGGGCCGGTGGACCCGTGCCTCGCAGCGGAGGCGGCGGTCGGGGCCGAGGACACGTACCGGTCCCGTCAGGTTCAGTCGGGCCGTGTGGCGTACGTCCGCGCTCGATGCCGCCAACCGCAGTTCCAGGGCGCCGGGTTCGACCACCCGGGCTCCCGAGCGGTCGGTGAAGGCCGACAGGTCGGCGTGGAAGGAGAAGGTGACGTCGGCCGACTCGCCCGGCTCCAGCTCCAGCCGCCGGTAGCCGATCAGGCGGACGTCCGGGCGGGTCACCGAGGCCACCGGGTCGTGCAGGTAGAGCTGTACGACCTCCGCGCCCGCGCGCTCGCCCGTGTTGCGGACCGTGACCGTCACGTCGTACGAGCCGTCCGTGCCGATCTCCGCCCCGGTGGACCCGGACTCCCACGCGAAGGTCGTGTACGAGCGGCCGTGGCCGAAGGCGTACAGCGGGGTCGGGTCGAGGTTGCTGACCTCGCCCGCCAGGCCCAGCGGGGGCTGGAGATACGTCCACGGCTGACCGCCCGGGACCCGCGGGACGCTCACCGGGAGGCGGCCCGAGGGGTTCACGCGGCCCGACAGCACTCCCGCGACCGCCGGGCCGCCCTCCTCCCCGGGGAAGAAGGCCTGCACCACCGCGGCCAGCCGTCCGTGCCAGCGGCCCAGGGCGTACGGCCGCCCGGTGAGCAGGACGAGGACCACGGGCACCCCGGTGGCGACCAGCGCGTCCAGCAAGTCGCCCTGCACGCCCGGGAGTCGGAGGTCCGTCACATCGCAGCCCTCGCCCGAGGTGCCCCGGCCGAACAGGCCCGCGCGGTCGCCGAGGACCGCCACGCACACATCCGCCTCCGAGGTCCGCGCCACCGCCTCCTCGATCCCCGACGGGTCCGGGTCCGAGGTGTCGCAGCCCTGGGCGAACGTCACCTTGGCGTCCGGGAGTTCGGTCCGCAGCGCCTCCAGGACGGTCGGGATCTCCACGCGCATGGGAACGTCGGGGTGGTGGGCCAGGACGTGGGAGGGGAAGGAGTAGCAGCCGAGCATCGCCAGCGCGTCGGCCGCGCGCGGACCGACCACCGCGATACGGGTGTCGGGCGCGAGGGGGAGGGCGCCGTCCGGGTTGTCCAGGAGCACCACCGACTCCTCGGCCAGCCGGCGGGCCAGGGCCCGGTTCGCGGCCGAGTCCAGGTCGATCGTGGTGGCGGGCTCGGGGTCCCAGTCCTCGTCCAGGAGGCCCAGCTCGCACTTCTGGAGCAGCACCCGGCGGGCCGCGCGGTTCACCAGCGCCTCGGGTACCGCGCCCGCCCGCACCGCCTCCAGCAGCGGTTTTCCGTAGCACTTGAGCGTCGGCAGCTCCACGTCGATACCGGCCGCCAGCGCCGCGTGCGCCGCCTCGGCGGGGGAGCCCGCCACCCGGTGCAGGGTCTCCAGGAAGCCGATGCCGAAGTAGTCCGCCACCACCGTGCCGGTGAACCCCCACTGCTCGCGGAGGAGTCCGGTCAGCAGGGACGGGTCCGCGGAGGCCGGGATGCCGTCCGTGTCGGTGTACGCCGCCATGACCGAGCGGGCGCCGCCCTCGCGCAGCGCCAGCTCGAACGGCGGCAGGGTCACGTCCGCGAACTCGCGGATGCCGGCCCGGACGGGCGCGAGATTGCGGGCGCCCGCCGAGGACGCGTACCCGGCGAAGTGCTTGAGCGTGGCGACGATCCCCGCGGACTCCAGACCGCGCACATAGGCCGACCCGATGGTGCCCACCAGGTACGGGTCCTCGCCGATCGTCTCCTCGACCCGGCCCCAGCGCGGGTCCCGTACGACGTCCAGGACCGGGGCGAGGCCCTGGTGCACCCCGGCCGCGCGCAGGTCGCCGCCGATGGCGCGGGCCATCTCCTCGACCAGCGGCGGATCGAAGCTGGCGCCCCAGGCCAGCGGGACGGGGTAGGCGGTGGCGCCCCAGGCCGTGAACCCGGCCAGGCACTCCTCGTGTGCGACGGCCGGGATGCCGAACCGGCCCGCCCCGGCGATACGGCGCTGGGCGCGGGCCAGTGCCTGCGCGCCCAGCGCCGGGTCCACGGGGGCGGTGCCGTAGGAGCGGGTGAGCTGGCCCAGGCCGTGGGTGATCAGCTCGTCCCAGTCGTAGTCGGCGGTCATCTCGCTCTGCAGGGGGGCGACTCCGTCGCCGTCCGTGGCGGCGCCCACCCACACGCCGTACAGCTGGGCGGTCTTCTCCTCCAGGGTCATCCGGGAGAGGAGGTCGTCGACGCGGGCGGCGGCGGGCAGGGCGGGGTCACGCCAGGGGGCGGTGGTCATGAAACTCCTGCTCTGGTCGAGTGGGGGTGGCCCTCTCACGGACGCTGGCAAACTCTGGCGACGAATGTTTCGTTATGTATATCGAATGTTCCGGGAACCTAGGCCGGTCCGGAGGCTTCGTCAAGAGGTCGCGCAGGGATACGATCGCCGCCATGACACCCCCGGAGCCCGTTGAAACGCGGACGACAGCCCCGACGACGGGCCGGTCGACACAGACCGCGACGCTCGCCGAGATCGCCCGCGAGGCCGGCGTGTCCGCGCCGACTGTTTCGAAGGTCCTCAACGGCCGCGCCGACGTGGCCCCCGCCACCCGCGGCCGCGTCGAGGCCCTGCTGCGCGCCCACGGCTACCGGCGCAGGCGCGCCGAGGCGAGCCGCTCGCCGCTGATCGACCTGGTCTTCCACGAGCTGGAGAGCGCGTGGGCGATGGAGGTCATCCGGGGCGTGGAGAACGTGGCCCGGGACGCGGGGCTCAGCGTGGTGCTGAGCGAGAGCGCCGGGCGGCTGACACCGGGGCGGACCTGGGCGGACCAGGTCGCCGCCCGCCGCCCGCACGGGGTGATCCTGGTGCTGTCCGGGCTCGACGAGTCCCAGCGGGCGCTGATGACCAGCCGGTCCATCCCGTTCGTGGTGATGGACCCGGCCGGTGACCCCGGCGTCGACGTCCCCTCGATCGGCGCGACCAACTGGCAGGGCGGTCTCGCCGCCACCCGGCACCTGATCGAACTCGGCCACACCCGCATCGGTGCCATAACGGGGCCGTCCCGCATGATGTGCAGCCGCGCCCGCGTCGACGGCTACCGCGCCGCGCTGGAGACCGCGGGCCTCCCGGTCGACCCGGCGCTGATCGCGACCGGGGACTTCCACCACGAGGCCGGCTACCGGCAGGGCCTTCAGCTGCTGCGCCGCCCGGACCGGCCCACCGCCGTCTTCGCCCTCAACGACCTCCAGGCGCTCGGGCTGTACGAGGCCGCGCGCGAACTGGGCCTGCGCATCCCCGAGGACCTGAGCGTGGTCGGCTTCGACGATCTGCCCGTCGCCCGCTGGGTGGGGCCGCCGCTGACCTCCGTACGGCAGCCGCTGACGGAGATGGCGGAGGCGGCGGCCAGGCTCGTCCTCGACCTGGGGCGGGAGGACCAGACGCCCGCGGCGACCCGGGTGGAGCTGGCGACCAGCCTGGTGGTGCGCAGCAGCACGGCACCGCCGCCTGCGTGATGTACGTGTCCTGGGTGGCCGGAAGTTGATGTATTGACGGGTGATGCGGGCGCCCCCACACTCCTCCGAAGCCAATCGGTTACACGACCGAAACTTTCGGAGGCGGCCGCGATGAGATCTCTGAGAACCGGCTCAACCCTGGCGGCACTCGTCACCGGCGCAGCGCTGCTGTTCACGGCGCCCGCGGCACACGCCGCCGACACCCCGCTGCGCGACCTCGCCGCCGCCAAGGGCAAGGTCATCGGCACGGCGGTGACCGGCTCCAAGCTCACCGGGACGTACGGCGACCTCGCCGGGGCGCAGTTCAACTCGCTGACTCCCGGAAACGCCATGAAGTGGGGCTCGATCGAGCCCGCCCGGGGCAGCTTCGACTGGACGGAGGCCGACCGGATCGTCGCCTTCGCGCAGGCCCACAACCAGCAGGTGCGCGGCCACACCCTGGTCTGGCACAACCAGAACCCCAGCTGGCTGACCAACGGCTCCTGGACCTCCGCCCAGCTCAGCAGCCTCCTCCAGAACCACCTCAGCACCGAGGTCGGCCGCTACAAGGGGAAGATCGCCGCCTGGGACGTGGTCAACGAGCCCTTCAACGAGGACGGCACCTACCGCTCCACCCTCTGGTACAACGGCCTCGGCGCCGACTACATCGCGAACGCCTTGACCTGGGCACACGCCGCCGACCCGGCCGCCAAGCTGTACATCAACGACTACAACGTCGAAGGCGTGGGCGCGAAGTCGACCGCCCTGTACAACCTGGTGAAGGACCTCAAGAGCCGGGGCGTCCCGATCGACGGCGTCGGCCTGCAGGCGCACCTGATCCTCGGTCAGGTGCCGTCCTCGTTGCAGCAGAACATCCAGCGCTTCGCCGACCTCGGCGTCGACGTGTCGATCACCGAGCTGGACGTGCGCATGGCGCTCCCGGCGGACAGCACGAAGCTCGCCCAGCAGGCCGCCGACTACAAGTCGGTGCTGAACGCCTGCGTGGCGGTCACCCGGTGCGCGGGCGTCACCGTCTGGGGCTTCGCCGACTCCGACTCCTGGGTGCCGAGCACGTTCCCCGGCTACGGCGCGGCGACGCCGTACGACGAGGACTACGCGCCGAAACCGGCGTACCACGCGATCGCGGAGGCGCTCGGCGGTACGACGACCCCGCCGCCCAGCGGTGCCTGCACGGCGACGTACAGCGTGACGAGCCAGTGGAACACCGGGTTCACCGGCCAGGTGACGATCGCCTGCTCGGGCGCCTCGCTGTCGTCCTGGAAGGCGAACTGGACGTTCGGCGCGGGCCAGCAGATCACCCAGGCCTGGAACGCCACCTGCAGTCAGTCGGGTACGGCGGTGACGTGCACGAACGCTTCCTACAACGGCTCGGTGCCGGACGGCGGTTCGGTGAGTTTCGGGTTCAACGGGTCCTGGAGCGGCAGCAATCCGATCCCGGCGGTGACGCTGGGCGGAGCGTGAGAATTTCCGAAGAAAACCGTTTCACGCCGTCGTCACTAACAATCCCCTAATAATTCGGACTTACGTTCCTGCCCGTGACGGGACACGACGACAGGGCAGACGCGGGCAGACCCAGGGGCCGGCGGTCGACCGTACTGAAGATCGCCGGCCTCACCATGGCGGGCCTGCTGGTGCTGGGCGGGGGCGCGGCGGGCTGGGCGTACTGGCATCTCAACAACAACATCAAGAGCGTCGACATCAACCAGGCGCTCGGCGACGACCGCCCGGCGAAGGCGGTGATCACGCCCTCGCCGTCCGCGTCCCCCCTTCCGACCGGCTCCCTGAACATCCTGGTGCTGGGCTCGGACTCGCGCAGCGGCAAGGAGAACAAGGCGCTGGGCGGGGGCAGCAGCTCCGGCGCCCGCTCCGACACGGCGATGGTCGTGCACATCGACGCGGGCCGTAAGCAGGCCACAGTCGTCAGCATCCCGCGCGACACGCTCGTCACCCGTCCGTCCTGCCCACTGAAGTCCGGCGGGTCGACGGCGGTGGCGTACCACTCGATGTTCAACAGCGCGTACTCGGTGGGCGGCGCGGTGTGCGCCGTGAAGACCGTCGAGTCGATCACCAACGTCCGTATGGACCACTACATCGAGATCGACTTCTCGGGCTTCGCGAAGCTGGTGAACGCACTGGGCGGTGTGACGGTGACGACCGATCAGGACATCAATGACGACGACAGCCATCTGCATCTGAAGGCGGGCACCCACACCCTGAACGGCAAGCAGGCCCTGGCCCTCGCCCGCACCCGGCACGGCCTGGGCGACGGCAGCGACCTCGGCCGCATCGGCCTGCAGCAGAAGCTGGTGAAGGCGCTGCTGGAACAGATCTCCGCGACGAACCTGTTCACCGACCCCGCCAAGCTGTACACGGTGGCCGAGGCGGTGACCAGCAGCCTGACCACCGACACCGGCCTGGACTCGCTGAGCGAGCTGGTCGGCCTCGGCGAGAGCCTGAAGGGCCTTTCCGCGGACCGGGTGAGGACGGTGATGATGCCGGTGGTGACCGCGCCCTCGGACCCCAACAGGGTGGTGGCGAAGGAGCCCGCGGCGAGCGAACTCTGGGAGTCGCTCCGCTGAACTCTCGCTGACGTGTCCACCGAAAAACTGGACGACTGCTGCAACCAGCGGGCGTCCAGGGGTGTCTGTTGCGGTGACCACACTGCAGTAACCAGGGGGAACACCGATGTCCAACTCGCGTTCGTACAAAGCTTGGTCCGTGCCGCTGATCGCCGGAGTGCTCGCGCTCGGCGGGATCCCCGCCCTCGCGGGCAGCGCCGCGGCCGCACCGCAGTCCGTCCACAGCGTCAAGGACGACTTCAACGGCGACGGCTACAAGGACCTCGCCGTCGGCGCCCCGATCGCCACCATTGACGGCAAGCAGGGGGCGGGCTACGTCACCGTCATGTACGGCGGCCCGCACGGACTGACCAAGGACCACCGCACCGTCATCAGCCGCTCCACCAGCGGAATCCCGGGCGATCCCGCCGCGGGCGAGAACTTCGGCTACCAGCTGTCCACGGGGGACCTGGACGGCGACGGGCGCACCGACCTGATCATCGGGCAGGCCTCCTCGACCCGGGACGCGGTCGTCGTCTGGGGCGGCCAGAACGGCCTGTCCGGCGGTGTGTCCGTGCCGGCCGCGACCACCCAGGCAGGAGACTTCGACGGCGACGGCAAGCAGGACCTGGTCCTGTTCCGCGGTGGCCGCGCCTCGGGCGACGACCCGCTCGGCACCAAGGCCACCGTGTGGCGGGGCCCGATCTCCCGGGCCGGGAAGCCGGCTGCCACGCAGGACTTCGGCTCGACCAGGGTGGACCCCTTCGACGTGATGTACGCGGCCGCCGGAGACGTCAACGGCGACGGCCGCGACGACCTCGCGCTGACCGTCTACACCGGTGACGGCGGCATCGGCTCCCAGCTCTACCTGGCAGGCGCCTCCCAAGGAGCCTTCACGTTTGCCGCCTCCCCCGAGGGCAGCGGCCAGGTGGCCTTCGGCGATGTCAACGGCGACGGCTTCGACGACATCGTCCGGGGCGTCCCGAACGACTCCACAGTCACCGTGGCCCTCGGCTCGGCCTCCGGTCTGAAGCCGTCGTCGACCTGGAAGTCGTACAGCCAGGACACCGAAGGAGTCCCCGGCGCCAAGGAGGAGGAGGACGCCTTCGGCTACGCGGTGACCGCCGGTGACGTCAACGGCGACGGCTACGCCGATGTGGCCGTGGGCGCGCCCGGCGAGAAGCTCGGCGACAAGGACGGGGCGGGCATGGTCGACGTCCTCTACGGCGGCCGCGACGGTCTGACCGGCACCGGCGCCCAGGGCTTCAGCCAGGACACCGACGGCGTTCCCGGTGCCGCGGAGGCCGGCGACAACTTCGGTGACGCGGTCAGCCTCCTCGACATCAACGACAACGGCTACGCGGACCTCGCGGCCGCGGCGTCCCGCGAGAACCAGGTCGAAGGCGGGAACAGCGGTGAGGGGGCGGTCTGGTCGCTGCGGGCGCGTCCGACGGGCATCGTGACGGACGCGGCGTTCACCTTCGGACCCCGCACGGTCGGGGCACCGGTCGAGAGGGCGTCGTTCGGCAGCTCGCTGTCGTAGCAGGTCAGGCCCACACGTGAGGGGCCGGGAAAAATCTCCGAAGAAATCCGCGGGGTCTGTCGATCCCGGCCTCTCCCGATCGACGCACTGGTGAGAGGCCGGAACGGACCGGCCCCGTAGCGATCGAGGAGTCACCATGCCGCGTTACCTGTCGCTCGTGAACATCGACGAGAAGACCGCGCCCGCGGAGGGCCCCAGCCCCGAGCTGATGCAGCGGATGGGCGAGCTGATCGAGGAGATCACCAAGGCCGGAGTCATGCTCGACACGGCCGGGCTGACCCCGTCCTCCCAGGGCACCCGCGTGCACTGGGAGGACGGGCAGATCTCCGTGACCGACGGCCCCTTCACCGAGTCCAAAGAGGTCATCGGCGGCTACGCGATCATGCAGTGCAAGGACATGGCCGAGGCCCTGGAGTGGACCAAGCGGTTCCTGAAGGTGCACGAGGAGTTCTGGACGGTGACCTGCGAGGTGCGGGAGATCGCCGAAGGCTGAGCGATCCTTGGCCCGGGGGCGCCGGGGGTGTTGCATGGTGGGCCGTGGAACCACAGCCCACCGCCCCGCACGCCACCGCCGACCCCCGCCACGCCATCGAGACCGTCTTCCGTCTCGAATCCCCTCGCATCATCGCCGCCGTCGCCCGCCTCGTCCGCGACGTCGGCATCGCCGAGGAGCTTGCCCAGGACGCCCTGGTCGCCGCCCTGGAGCAGTGGCCGCGCGACGGTGTGCCCGACAAACCGGGCGCCTGGCTCATGGCCACCGCCCGGCACCGCGCCGTGGACCTGATCCGGCGCCGGGAGAACTACGCCCGCAAGCTGCAGGAGATCGGCCGCACCCTCGAAACCACCGCCCCGCCCGAGGAACCCGCCGACCCCGACGACATCGACGACGACCTGCTCCGCCTGGTCTTCACCGCCTGCCACCCGGTGCTGTCCGCCGAGGCCCGCATCGCCCTCACCCTCCGGCTCCTCGGCGGCCTGACGACGGCCGAGATCGCCCGCGCGTTCCTCACCCCCGAGCCGACGGTCGCCCAGCGCATCGTCCGCGCCAAGAAGACCCTCGCCACCAGGAACGTCGCCTTCGAGGTGCCCTACGGCCCGGAACGCGAGGCCCGGCTCGGCTCCGTCCTGGACGTCATCTACCTGATCTTCAACGAGGGTTACGCCGCCACGGCCGGCGACGACTGGCTGCGCCCCGCGCTCTGCGAGGACGCGCTGCGCCTGGCGCGCGTGCTGTCGTCCCTGATGCCCAAGGAGCCCGAGGTGCACGCCCTGACCTCCCTCCTGGAGTTCCAGACGTCCCGCGCGGCCGCCCGCACCGGCCCGGACGGCGAACCCGTCCTCCTCAAGGACCAGAACCGCCGCCGCTGGAACCGCATGCTCATCGCCCGCGGCATCACAGCCCTCCACCGCGCCGAGGCCACCGCCGTGGGGGCGCCGGGCCCGTACGCCCTCCAGGCCGCCATCGCCGCCTGCCACGCGCACGCCTACACGTACGAGGAGACCGACTGGACGAGCATCGCCACCCTGTACGGCCTGCTCGCCGCCCGCGCCCCGTCCCCGGTCGTCGAACTCAACCGCGCCGTCGCCGTGTCGATGGCCGAAGGCCCGGCGCAGGGACTGGCGATCGTCGACGCCCTCGCCGCCGAACCCGCCCTGCGCGACTACCACTTGCTGCCCAGCGTCCGCGGCGACCTGCTGGCACGGCTCGGGCGCACGGCCGAGGCGCGCGAGGAGTTCGTACGGGCGGCGGGGCTGGCGCGCAACGAACGGGAGCGGGAGCTGCTGCTGCGCCGTGCGGCGGATCCGTCCTGATCAGGCGGGACGCCCGAGGAGCATGGTCGGCGCTCCCGCCACACGGGTCAGGAACACGGTGGCCGAGCCCGGCCCCTGCGGCTTCACTTTCCTCCGCAGCTCCTCCGGCTCGACGGCCGACCCCCGCTTCTTCACGGTCAGCGTCCCGACCCCACGCTCCCGCAGCAGCGCCTTCAACTTCTTCACGTTGAAGGGGAGTTGATCGGTGATCTCGTACGAGTTCGCATACGGCGTCGGCCGCAACTCGTCGGCGGTGATGTACGCGATGGTCGCGTCGACCAGCCCGCCGTCCAACTGCTCGGCCACCTCGGCGACCAGATGGGCACGGATGACGGCGCCGTCGGGCTCGTACAAGTACCGTCCGACTGGCCGGACTTGAGGGTCCGGCAGCCCCTTCCCCAGCAGCGTGCGCGGCCCCGGGAGCAGAGTCGCCCGCACCGCCTCCGGCTCCGTCCCGAACCACAGCACGGCCTCTTTCACATCCCCGCCGTCCGAGATCCACTCGGCCTCGGCGTCGGCGGGCACGGCCTCGTGCGGAATGCCGGGTGCGACCTTCAGCGCGGCGGCGCGGGACGCCTTGCGGGCGGCCCCGACCGCCCACGACAGGGGCGGCGAGTAGGCCTCCGGGTCGAAGATGCGACCCCGCCCGCCGCGCCGGGCGGGGTCGACGAACACGGCGTCGTAGCCGGACGTGTCCACCTCCGTGACGTCCGCCTCCCGCACCTCGATCAGCTCGGCGAGCCCGAGCGCGTCGGCGTTGGCGCGCGCCACGGCCGCGGTCGCCGGATCCCGGTCCACGGCCAGCACCCGGATCCCGGCCCGCGCCAGCGCGATGGCATCGCCGCCGATCCCGCAGCACAGGTCGGCGAGAGAGGTGACGCCCAGCGCCTTCAGCCGCTCGGCCCGATAGGTGGCGACGCTCGCCCGTGTCGACTGCTCCACCCCGTTCGGCGTGAAGAACATCCGCTCCGCGTCCTCGGCGCCGAACTTGGCCGCCGCCCGCTGCCGCAGCCGCGCCTGTCCGAGGGCCGCCGACACCAGCTCGGCGGGGTGTTCGCGGCGCAGCCGGGTGGCGACGGCGAGCTCGTCCGCAGGGGCCGTGCCGCGCACCTCGTCGAGGAGGGCGCGGCCTTCGGGGGTGAGCAGGTCAGCGAGGTCGTTCACCGGCCCATTGTGGGCCAGTCGGTGGACGGTGCGCCTCCGGCCGCGTGGCGGACCGGGATCCGGGCAGTGGCCTGCGATGATCCGGCACCATGCGAGCAGTAGTACAAAACGATAAGAATCGCGCTTATGGGGTGACATGGCTCCGCGGTGGCATCGCCGTGCTCGCCGTCGCGGCCATCGCCTCGGGCTGTGCACAGTTCGGCGGCCCGCCGGTGCGCCCGGCCCCCGGCCAGGAGCAGCCCCTGCATGCGCCCCCGGCCCGCGCCCTCGACTCGTACGCCACGAAGCTGCGCAGCGCGTACATCGCCCGCGCTGCCGCGGCGCGCCACTGGGACCTGGCGAGGGTCCCGCTGACGGCTCCGCCCCCACCCGTGAAGAAGCCGAGGATCAAGGCCCGCAGGGGCTTCGAGGTGGACGACCAGGAGGAGCTGAGGCTCCCGCCCGTCTTCACGACCGTCCCCACCAGGCAGAAGGTCGTCTTCCTGACCATCGACGACGGAGCCGAGAAGGACCCGGCGTTCCTGCGGATGATGAGCGACCTGAAGATCCCGTACTCGGCCTTCCTCAGCGACTTCCTGATCAAGGACGACTACGCCTACTTCCGCCGGATGCAGTCCGAGGGGGTGACCCTCAACAACCACACCCTCACCCACCCGTACCTTCCGGCGCTGTCGTACCGGGAGCAGAAGCACGAGATCTGCGGCATGCAGGCGATCATGAAGAGGCAGTTCGGCAAGGCCCCGACCGTCTTCCGCCCACCCTTCGGCAACTACAACCAGGACACCCTGCGCGCCGCCAGGTCCTGCGGCATCAAGTACGCGCCCATCTGGGACGAGGAGGTCTTCGTCGACCACTGGGAGTACCGCGAGGACGACCGGGACCTGCACCCCGGCGACATCGTCCTCACCCACTTCCGCGGCCGTGACGAGTGGAACGGCACGATGGTCGACGACATGCGCCGCTTCCTGAACAGGGTCACGGCCGACGGCTACGCGGTGGCCCGCCTGGAGGACTACCTGTGAGCCCGAGGGACCTGGCGGCCGGGACATTCGAAGCCCCGGGCGGCAACCCCAGCCCGTCATGGAAGTCCCCCCGCTCGAGCGAAGCCGAGAGCGGGGGAGTTTGAGGACGAGGCCGTTCAGGCCGATAGCGGGGGCCTGGGGGCGGCAGCCCCCAGGACGTTCACAGCCCCCCGGCCGACCGAAAACCCCGCCGACGCGCCGCAGGCATTAGCAGTCCGCTTGACCGAGTGCTAATCACGGTCATAGTCTCGGCTCTGGCACTCCCCACTGGAGAGTGCCAACTACGCGACGGGCAGGTCCGGCACCCGCGACGACGGATCCACCTGGTCGCCACCTCAGACAGTTAACCCCGTGAGATCTCCGAAGGGGGAGGTCGGATCGTGACGACCGCCAGCTCCAAGGTTGCCATCAAGCCGCTCGAGGACCGCATCGTGGTCCAGCCGCTGGACGCCGAGCAGACCACGGCCTCTGGCCTGGTCATCCCGGACACCGCCAAGGAGAAGCCCCAGGAGGGCGTCGTCCTGGCCGTGGGCCCGGGCCGCTTCGAGAACGGCGAGCGCCTGCCGCTCGACGTCAAGACCGGCGACATCGTGCTGTACAGCAAGTACGGCGGCACCGAGGTGAAGTACAACGGCGAGGAGTACCTCGTCCTCTCGGCTCGCGACGTGCTCGCGATCATCGAGAAGTAGTTCACCCGCTTCCTCGAGAAGCACATTGCTTGACGCTGCGCCCCTGGCCCCCGCGACCACATAAGAAGCCGGGCGCCCGGGGCGCAGTGCCTTTTTCACCCACAGATTTCCGAGAGGGCTCCCGCTGTCATGGCGAAGATCCTGAAGTTCGACGAGGACGCCCGTCGCGCCCTCGAGCGCGGCGTCAACAAGCTGGCCGACACGGTCAAGGTGACGATCGGCCCCAAGGGCCGCAACGTCGTCATCGACAAGAAGTTCGGCGCGCCCACCATCACCAACGACGGCGTCACCATCGCCCGTGAGGTCGAGGTCGAGGACCCGTACGAGAACCTCGGCGCGCAGCTGGTGAAGGAGGTGGCGACCAAGACCAACGACATCGCTGGTGACGGCACCACCACCGCCACCGTGCTCGCCCAGGCGCTGGTGCGCGAGGGTCTGAAGAACGTCGCCGCGGGCGCCTCCCCGGCGCTGCTGAAGAAGGGCATCGACGCGGCCGTGGCGGCCGTGTCCGAGGACCTCCTCGCCACCGCCCGCCCGATCGACGAGAAGTCCGACATCGCCGCCGTGGCCGCGCTGTCCGCGCAGGACCAGCAGGTCGGCGAGCTCATCGCCGAGGCGATGGACAAGGTCGGCAAGGACGGTGTCATCACCGTCGAGGAGTCCAACACCTTCGGTCTGGAGCTGGACTTCACCGAGGGCATGGCCTTCGACAAGGGCTACCTGTCGCCGTACTTCGTGACGGACCAGGAGCGCATGGAGGCCGTCCTCGAGGACCCGTACATCCTGATCAACCAGGGCAAGATCGCCTCGATCGCCGACCTGCTGCCGCTGCTGGAGAAGGTCATCCAGACCAACTCCTCCAAGCCGCTGCTGATCATCGCCGAGGACGTCGAGGGCGAGGCCCTCTCCACCCTGGTCGTCAACAAGATCCGCGGCACCTTCAACGCCGTCGCGGTGAAGGCCCCGGGCTTCGGCGACCGCCGCAAGGCGATGCTGCAGGACATGGCGATCCTCACCGGTGCCACCGTCATCTCCGAGGAGGTCGGCCTCAAGCTCGACCAGGTCGGCCTGGACGTGCTCGGCTCCGCCCGCCGCGTCACGGTCACCAAGGACGACACGACCCTCGTCGACGGCGCCGGCAACTCCGAGGACGTCGTGGGCCGCGTCGCCCAGATCAAGGCCGAGATCGAGAACACGGACTCCGACTGGGACCGCGAGAAGCTCCAGGAGCGCCTCGCGAAGCTGGCCGGCGGCGTGTGCGTGATCAAGGTCGGCGCCGCCACCGAGGTGGAGCTGAAGGAGAAGAAGCACCGTCTGGAGGACGCCATCTCCGCGACCCGCGCCGCGGTCGAGGAGGGCATCGTCTCCGGTGGTGGTTCCGCGCTGGTCCACGCCGCCAAGGTGCTCGAGGGCTCCCTCGGCAAGACCGGCGACGAGGCCACCGGTGTCGCCGTCGTCCGCCGCGCGGTCGTCGAGCCGCTGCGCTGGATCGCCGAGAACGCCGGCCTGGAGGGCTACGTCATCACCTCCAAGGTCGCCGAGCTCGAGAAGGGCCAGGGCTTCAACGCCGCCACCGGCGAGTACGGCGACCTGGTCAAGGCCGGCGTCATCGACCCGGTCAAGGTCACCCGCTCCGCCCTGGAGAACGCCGCCTCCATCGCCTCCCTCCTGCTGACGACCGAGACCCTGGTCGTCGAGAAGAAGGAAGAGGAAGAGCCGGCCGCCGCGGGCCACGGCCACGGCCACGCCCACGCCCACTGACATCGGTCAGTAGTCGCAGCGAAGGCCCGGCACCCTTGGGGTGCCGGGCCTTTCGCCGTCCTCCTGCTGTCCCTCCTACTGCTCCAGACCCTCCAGCGCGCCCAGTTGCGCCATCAGCCCCAGCCGGTCGTACTCCCACCAGGCCTCGACGATCTTCTCGTGCTCGCCGTAGCGGTGAATGGTCGTGCCGGTCATGGTGACCTGCTTCCCGGTCGACGGGATCCCCATGAACTCGGCCTTCTGGGTGGCGTTCCAGGTCCACCGGTTGCACACCCGGTCGCCCTGGGCGAACTGGTCGTCGAGGGTGAACGTGAAGTCGAAGGCCCCGCGCCACATCTCGACCTCGCGCCGCAGCGCGTCCATGCCGATGGTGTCCTGCTCGTTGGCGGGATCGTGGTCGTGGTAGTTCTCGGCGACCATGTCGTCGAGCGGAGCCAGCTCGCCCGGTGCGGCGATCGTCTGGAAGAACCGCCGCGAGGTGTCCGTGTTCAGCTGCTCGTCGCGTACGACGTCCAGGTCGGTGAAGGTCGGCATCTCGTCACAGAGAGCCACCATCTCGCGGAAGATCTTGTCGGTCTCGGGCAGGTTGGAGTTCCGCATCGCCTCCTCGTACGACGGGAACTCCACGATCTCGATGAAGTGCGACGCGTCCGACCGGTCCTTGCCGATCACACTGTGCGTCGCGGTCCGCTTCCCCTTGGTCTGTTCGACCCACGTGTCCATCAGCCGGTTGATGTCGTCGAACCGGCTGGTCTTGCAGTCGATGATCTGAACGAAGGTCATGGTCTCGCCTCCGGTCCCCGGGGTCCGGTTACTGCACTGTTCCGGGGGCTGTGACCTCAGCGGCTTCGCCGCGGGCCCCCGGACCCCCAGCAGAAAAGCAGGTCAACAGAGGTGGCCGACGCGAAGCTCGCGAGGCGAACCTCTGTAACAGCACCATTCTCCCACCGGGGCTCCGCGGCGCCCCTTGACGCCGGGAGGCTACTGCGGCCCGTACTTGCGCCCGGTCCGGGAGGTGATCCCGCCCAGCAGCCCCCGGGGCGTCACCTTCACGATCCCCATCAGCGCCTTGTACCGCGCATCCGGAATGGAGAGCGACTTCCCGCGCGCCAGATCCGACAGCGCCGCCGACACCAGCTTGTCGGCATCGAGCCACATCCACCCCGGGATGTTGTCCGTGCCCATCCCGGCCCGCTGATGGAACTCGGTCCGCACGAACCCCGGGCACAGCGCCATCAACCGCACGCCACTGCCCGCCAGGTCCTTCGCCGCCCCCTGCGTGAACTGCACGACCCACGCCTTGGAGGCGCCGTACGTGCCGCGCGGCACGAAGGCGGCCACGGACGCGACGTTGACGACCCCGCCGCGGCCGCGCTCGCGCATCGCCTCGGTCGCCGCCGCCGTGAGGCGCAGCACCGCCTCGCAGTGCACCTTGAGCATCGTCAGTTCGTCGGCCATCGCCACATCGAGGAAACGGCCCTTGTTGCCGAAGCCGGCGTTGTTGATCAGCAGGTCGACGGGGTTCTTGCGGTCGGCCAGGCGCGTGGCGACGGCTTCGATGCCCTCGTCGGTGGCGAGGTCGGCGGTGAGCACCTCCGCCTCGATGCCGTGCCGGTCGTGCAGTTCGGTCGCCTGTTCCTGCAATCGCTTGGTGTCGCGGGCGACGAGCACCAGGTTGTGCCCGTCGGCCGACAGCCGCCGCGCGAACGCGGCGCCGATGCCCGCGGTCGATCCCGTAATCAGAGCCGTTGTCATGGCCCAAGGGTAGTGACCCGGACTGTGGGGATCCGATCTCTGCACAGGGCCCGACGACAGTGAAGCTCCTGGGTGCGGCGCCGAGTAGAGGGCATGTCAGGAGCCGTACGTCTCCAGGTACTTCCGCGCCGCCGCAAGGCTCTCGGGATGCAGCGCCGCCCCGGCGGGCAGCAGGCGCGGCAGCAGCTCCCGCTCCGTCGTCGACGCGCGGAACTGCAGTGCCACCGTCACCTCGTGCTCCGGCCGGTGCACGATCTCGATCGGGTCGCCGGACCGTATCTCGCCCGGCTCGATCACTCGCAGGTACGCACCCGGCGCACCCTTCCGCGTGAACCGCTTCACCCACCCCTGCTCACCCAGATGGCCCTGGAAGGTACCGCAGGGAATCCGGCCGCAGGTCACCTCCAGGACCACTTCCGGGCCCACGCGCCAGCGCTCGCCGATCAGCGCGCCCGAGATGTCCAGGCCCTCGGTCGTGAGGTTCTCGCCGAAGGAGCCGTTGGCCAGCGGGCGCGCCAGCTCGCGCTCCCAGTCGTCCAGGTCCTCGCGCGCCATCGCGTACACGGCCTGGTCGTTCCCACCGTGGTGCTGTCTCTTGCACACCGCGTCCCCCGCCAGCCCGCTCCCGCCGATGCCCTTCGGCCCGGGCGCGGCCACCCGCACCGGCCCGTCCACCGGACGCTTGTCTATACCGGTCAGACCCTCGGGGTTGTCCGTGTACGGCACGGCTTTCGCACGGCCGAGATTCACCGACAGAAGCTTCATGGCTGCACGGTAGGCGACGACTCCTCAAAGCGGCGACGCATTATTCGGCGCACCATCAAAGCCTCGCTTATCCTCGAACGGTGATCGAAGCCCGCCATCTGCGTGTCCTGCGCGCCGTCGCCGCCACCGGCTCCTTCTCGGCCGCGGGGCGCGAACTGGGCTGTACGCAGCCCGCCGTCAGTCAGCAGATGAAGGCCCTGGAGGCGTCTGTCGGCACGCCGCTGCTCGTCCGTGGCGGGCGCGAGATGCGGTTGACCCAGGCCGGTGAGGCGCTGGTGCGGCATGCCTCGGGGATCCTGGCCGGGCTCACGGCGGCGGAGGAGGAGGTGGCCGCCATCGCGGGGCTGCGCGCCGGACGCGTACGGCTCGTCTCGTTCCCGAGCGGCAGCTCGACGCTCGTGCCCACCGCCCTCGCGGCCCTGCGCGCCGCGCATCCCGGCACCCGGGTCTCCCTGGAGGAGGCCGAACCGCCCGCCTCCGTCGAGCTGCTGCGCGAAGGCGACTGCGATGTGGCGCTGGCCTTCCGCTACCAACCGGCGGCGGGCGCGGAGGAGTGGGGCGACCTCGTCGTACGACCGCTGCTGAGCGACCGGCTCGTCGGGCTCGTGCCCGAGCGGCACCCGCTCGCACAGGCCTCGGCCGTGTCCATCGGGGACCTCGCGCACGAGCCGTGGATCGCCGGATGCCCGCGCTGCCGGGGGCAGTTGGTCGAGGTGTGCGAGAGCGCGGGGTTCACGCCGCGCATCGACTTCGCCACCGACGACTATCCGGCCGTCGTCGGCCTGGTCGGCGCGGGCCTCGGCGTCGCGGTGCTGCCGCAGCTCGCCATCGAGTCGGTACGGCCGCGGCACGCGCGCGTGCTGACGCTGGAGCCGGCAGTGCGGCGGGAGATCGTGGCGCTGACACTGCCCGACCTGGCACAGGTGCCCGCCGTCGCGGCGACCCTGGAGCACCTCGGGCGGGCGGCCGCCCGCCGGCAAAAATGATGGGCACGCGTGCGCGTGCCCATCGCAGAGGGATGAAGAAACGTTCCTTCAGGTGTTCGAGTTCAGGCGTTCGAGCCGCCGTCCCCGCCAGTCGCCGCCGCCACCAGCCGGTTGCGTGCCCGTCCCATGAGCTCCTCGCGTTCGTCCTCGGTCAGGCCGCCCCACACGCCGTACGGCTCTCTCACCGCCAGCGCGTGCGCCGCGCACTGCGCGCGCACCGGGCACCTCATACAGACCTCCTTGGCCGAGTTCTCGCGAGCGCTCCGGGCCGCACCGCGCTCACCCTCCGGATGAAAGAAGAGCGAGCTGTCCACCCCGCGGCAGGCGGCCAGAAGCTGCCAGTCCCACAGGTCCGCGTTCGGTCCGGGAAGGCGGGAGAAATCTGCCATTGCGTGACCCCTTGTAGCCGTTCTGAGCGGATACGGTGCCCACGACCGTATATCTACGATCTAAGGAGATGAAAATATGACTCATTGCGAATCTAGCCTCAGACACCAGTAGATGGGAAGAAAAAGGGCTAAATGGGGCATGGGTTGTGATGAAACGTTGAGGGTCCGCCCTGCATGTCTGCACCGTGTCCGTGCCCTCACGTAGAGTGCCGAAGATGGCACACGGCCCCGTAACTCTTTCGAGTGACCATCGTTGAGAGTGCGGAGGCGGTTGAAGCAACAAGTGCTCGGGCAGGCGTCCGAGACGGTCGACCGCACAGGTGACGATTTCGTACCAGCCTGGAGGCTCAAGGTGACGTGCATCAGCTGCGGAGGGCGGCCATGACATCCGTCCTCGTCTGCGACGACTCCCCGCTTGCCCGAGAGGCGCTCCGCCGCGCGGTCGCGACCGTGCCCGGCGTCGAGCGCGTGACGACCGCGGCCAACGGCGAGGAAGTCCTCCGCCGCTGGGGCGCCGACCGTTCGGACCTGATTCTGATGGACGTACGCATGCCCGGACTGGGCGGCGTCGAGACCGTGCGCCGGCTGCTGTCCGCCGACCCCGGCGCGCGCATCATCATGCTCACCGTCGCCGAGGACCTGGACGGCGTGGCCCTCGCGGTCGCCGCGGGTGCCCGCGGCTATCTGCACAAGGACGCTTCGCGCGCGGAGTTGCGCGCGACCGTCACCCAGGCGCTCGCCGACCCGACCTGGCGGCTGGCCCCGCGCCGACTGCGCTCCGCCGAGATGGGCGCCGCGCCCACGCTCACCGCGCGTGAGATCCAGGTCCTGGAGGGCATGAGCCACGGCCGCTCCAACGCGGAGATCGGCCGCGAGCTGTTCCTCTCCGAGGACACCGTCAAGACGCACGCCCGGCGGCTCTTCAAGAAGCTCGGCGCCTCGGACCGGGCGCACGCGGTGGCGCTCGGCTTCCGCTGGGGCCTGGTTCGCTAGGCCGGTCGGGTGTGTTGCAGCGGGGGTTCGAGAACCCGCCCACCGCAAGGTGGGTGGGGCCGAGGGACCCCGAGGAATTTCGGGCACGCCCGCACCCCGTCCGGCACGCGCGTCCTTCGTTGCATCGGTCAAAGGCCCTGGCAGCTGTGCTGCGAGGGCCTTCGTCCGGCATGTCGGGAGCGCGCACTGGCCTCGGCGCCGACCGCTGCCGTGGTGCGCGGGGAACGGCACCCGCACCCCCTCGCAGCCGCTTGGCAAGAGGACCCGCCGGGTGCCCGATGCTCGTTTCGGCGCGGATGCCGCATCCTTGAGGTGTGGAGTCTCTCGGGGACGAGTCGGTCGAGCGGAAGGGGAGGGCGCAAGGGATGAGTTCCGGCGCACCTGCTCATAACGCTTCGGTGCACAACATCGGACACGGTGCCACGGCCCGCGCGGCCGCAAGGCACCATGGACCGATGCGCGACGACGAGGCGGCGAGTGCCGCAGGGGCGATCGGTGCACTCGTCCATCGCGCCGTGGACGGGGACGAGCAGGCCACACACGACCTGCTGGCCCATGTCCACCCCCTGGCGCTGCGCTACTGCCGCACCCGTCTGTCGCGTCTGCCCGGTGATGCCCGGCACTTCGTGGAGGACCTCGCGCAGGAGGTCTGCGTCGCCGTCCTCCTCGCGCTGCCGCGCTACAAGGACACCGGCCGGCCCTTCGAGGCGTTCGTCTTCGCCATCGCCGCGCACAAGGTCGCGGACCTGCAGCGGGCGGCGATGCGGCACCCGGGGTCGACGGCGGTCCCGTCCGACGAGATGCCGGAGCGGCCGGACGACTCGCTCGGCCCGGAGGAGCGGGCGCTGCTCAGCAGCGACGCCGAATGGGCCAAGAAACTGCTGGCCAACCTGCCGGAGAACCAGCGCGAGCTGCTTCTGCTGCGGATCGCGGTGGGTCTCACGGCCGAGGAGACCGGACAGATGTTGGGAATGTCACCCGGAGCGGTGCGGGTCGCACAGCACCGGGCACTGAGCCGGCTCAGGGCGCTCGCGGAGCAGTGACCCCACTGCCGAAGCGCCTTCCTTGAACAGGTCTCTCGACAATTCCGTACGAACATACGAAGCCCAGAGTCATGCGGAACCGTGGAATTCGAGAGCCGTGCTTCCCGTTAGCATGGACATCCGCACCGATCAAGGCCATTTGGGGAAGGTGTCATGACTGCGAACGTCGACGGAGTGCCCGGTAAATTCGCGACACTCGGGCTGACCTACGACGACGTGCTGCTGCTGCCGGGAGCGTCCGAGGTGCTCCCCAACGCGGTCGACACCTCGTCCCGCATCTCCCGCAACGTCAAGGTCAACATCCCGCTGCTCTCCGCGGCGATGGACAAGGTGACCGAGTCCCGGATGGCGATCGCGATGGCCCGCCTCGGCGGCGTCGGCGTGCTGCACCGCAACCTGTCCGTGGAGGACCAGGTCAACCAGGTCGACCTGGTCAAGCGGTCCGAGTCCGGCATGGTCACCGACCCCATCACGGTGCACCCGGAGGCGACGCTCGCCGACGCGGACGCCCTGTGCGCCAAGTTCCGCATCAGCGGTGTCCCCGTCACCGACCCGGCCGGCAAGCTGCTCGGCATCGTCACCAACCGTGACATGGCCTTCGAGTCCGACCGCAGCCGCCAGGTGCGCGAGGTCATGACGCCCATGCCGCTGGTCACCGGCAAGGTCGGCATCTCCGGTGTGGACGCCATGGAGCTGCTGCGCCGCCACAAGATCGAGAAGCTTCCCCTGGTCGACGAGGCGGGCATCCTCAAGGGCCTCATCACGGTCAAGGACTTCGTCAAGGCCGAGAAGTACCCGAACGCCGCCAAGGACGCCGAGGGCCGGTTGCTCGTCGGTGCCGCCGTGGGCGCCAGCCCCGAGGCCCTGGAGCGCGCCCAGGCGCTCGCCGAGGCCGGTGTGGACTTCCTGGTCGTCGACACCTCGCACGGCCACAACAGCAACGCGCTGAGCTGGATGTCGAAGATCAAGTCGAGCGTCTCCGTCGACGTGATCGGCGGCAACGTCGCCACCCGCGACGGCGCGCAGGCCCTCATCGACGCAGGTGTCGACGGCATCAAGGTGGGCGTGGGCCCCGGCTCCATCTGTACGACCCGAGTGGTCGCCGGCATCGGCGTCCCGCAGGTCACCGCCATCTACGAGGCCTCCCTCGCGGCCCGTCCGGCGGGCATCCCGCTGATCGGCGACGGCGGTCTGCAGTACTCCGGCGACATCGGCAAGGCCCTCGCGGCCGGCGCCGACACGGTGATGCTCGGCTCGCTGCTCGCGGGCTGCGAGGAGTCGCCCGGCGAGCTGCTCTTCATCAACGGCAAGCAGTTCAAGTCGTACCGCGGCATGGGCTCGCTCGGTGCCATGCAGTCCCGTGGCCAGGCGAAGTCGTACTCGAAGGACCGCTACTTCCAGGGCGAGGTCGCCTCCGACGACAAGCTCGTGCCCGAGGGCATCGAGGGCCAGGTGCCCTACCGCGGCCCGCTCGCCAACGTGCTGCACCAGCTCGTCGGCGGTCTGCGCCAGACCATGGGCTACGTGGGCGCCGCCACCATCGAGGAGATGGAGACCAAGGGCCGCTTCGTGCGGATCACCTCCGCGGGTCTCAAGGAGAGCCACCCGCACGACATCCAGATGACGGTCGAGGCACCGAACTACAGCCGCAAGTAGTCGCACAAGCGGTCAGCAGGCTCCTTCAAGGGCGGTCCCGGAAGCACCGGGGCCGCCCTTGTCGTACCCGTCGGCGATACTGGAAGACGCTGCAACGCATCAGGGAAAGGCCACAGACGTGACTGAGATCGAGATCGGGCGCGGCAAGCGCGGCCGCCGGGCGTACGCCTTCGACGACATCGCCGTCGTCCCCAGCCGCCGTACCCGGGACCCGAAGGAGGTCTCGATCGCCTGGCAGATCGACGCCTACCGCTTCGAGCTGCCGTTCCTGGCCGCCCCCATGGACTCCGTGGTCTCCCCGGCCACCGCGATCCGTATCGGCGAGCTCGGCGGCCTCGGCGTGCTGAACCTCGAAGGCCTGTGGACGAGGTACGAGGACCCGCAGCCGCTGCTCGACGAGATCGTCGGCCTCGACGCGGAGCGGGCCACGCGCCGGCTCCAGGAGATCTACGCCGCTCCCATCAAGGAGGAGCTGATCGGCGCGCGCCTGAAGGAGGTGCGCGACTCCGGCGTGGTCACCGCCGCCGCGCTCTCCCCGCAGCGCACGGCGCAGTTCTCCAAGGCGGTCGTGGACGCGGGCGTGGACATCTTCGTCATCCGCGGTACGACGGTCTCCGCGGAGCACGTCTCCGGCTCGCACGAGCCGCTGAACCTGAAGCAGTTCATCTACGAGCTGGACGTCCCGGTGATCGTCGGCGGCTGCGCCACCTACACGGCGGCCCTGCACCTGATGCGCACGGGCGCGGCGGGCGTGCTCGTCGGCTTCGGCGGCGGCGCCGCGCACACCACGCGCAACGTGCTGGGCATCCAGGTCCCGATGGCGACCGCGGTCGCGGACGTGGCGGCGGCCCGCCGTGACTACATGGACGAGTCCGGCGGCCGGTACGTGCACGTGATCGCCGACGGCGGCGTCGGCTGGTCCGGCGACCTGCCGAAGGCGATCGCCTGCGGCGCGGACGCCGTGATGATGGGCTCCCCGCTCGCCCGCGCGACGGACGCGCCCGGCAAGGGCAACCACTGGGGCATGGAGGCCGTCAACGAGGAGCTGCCGCGCGGCAAGAAGGTCGACCTCGGCACGGTCGGCACCATCGAGGAGGTGCTGACCGGCCCGTCGCACACCCCTGACGGCTCCATGAACCTCTTCGGTGCGCTGCGGCGGGCGATGGCCACGACCGGGTACAGCGAGCTGAAGGAGTTCCAGCGGGTCGAGGTGACGGTGGCGGACTCGCAGCACAAGCGGTAGGGCTTACGGCGTAAAGGGGGCCGGTCACCTGGTGGGGTGACCGGCCCCCTTCGTATGCCCTGGGCTTGCGCGGGGCGCGTGGGGTGGTGCGGGGGCGTGCGGTTGTGATCGGGGCGGATACGGGCTGGTCAGCCGGGCCGAGGGCGATAACGTCCGTGTCGGCGCCCCAGGTTGCTGGAGCGCCCCCTTCCAAGGACTTGGTTCCGGACCCCGCTCCTCGGGGCCCGGCCCGATTTCCAACGGACCGTCCACCGGGCACTGGGCGGCCTCGTGGAAGGGGGCGCCCATGGGACGTCACCGCAAGCCCACTCGCTGGGACCGGATCCGTCTGTGGACGGTGAAGTGCCGGAGGAGGTGGATCTTGCGGATTTTCGGATGGTGAGCGGCCGCCCCCAGGCAACTTAGGGGCGGACACTCCGTGAACCATCCAGGAGCCTGCCGCAGTGCCATCTGCGGCGGGCTCCACCTAGTGGGTGTGATGGTGAGCGGCCGTCCCTGCGGAAACCAGGGGCGGACACTCGGGATCCATCCACGAGCCTGCCGCAGTAGCCGCTGCGACCGACCCCACCTGTCTCCGTAAGGTACCCGCGCCGCGCCCCGCATGCCACCAGCCCCGGAGCCCTCCGCGCCCGCGCGCCCCCCTTCACAACCGACGCGCCGCACCGCCCCGCACCGGCAGCGTCAGACCGCCGCCTTCTTGGCCCCCGTGAACGCCACATACGCGGCGATCGCGAAGAACACGAACGTCAGCGGGTCGGCGTCCGCCTTCCAGGCCTCCTGGACCACGCTGAGGTGCTGGAAGAAGACCTCGTTGAAGCCGACCTTGACCTGGTCCGCGATGAGCATGGCCTCGCCCACCAGCTGGCCGAGGTAGACGGCGGCCAGGGACAGGACCGCGCTCGCGACCGGCAGGACCGGGTTGCGGCCGCCGAGCCGGCCCGCGGCGAGGCCGATCAGGAAGCCGACGCCGACCGCCGCCCACCCGATCTCGTGCTTGGTCAGGCCGATGATCACGCCGTAGACACCGGCGACGACGACGGCGGCAGCGAACGCGGCGCCCAGACCGAGCCCGATGTTGTTCTTCACGGGAGCGGGCACCGGAGCGGGCGCGTACGGAACGTCCGGCGCCGGAGGCTGCGGTGCCGCGTCCGGCTACGGGGCCTCCGGAGTGCCGTCGGCCTGCTGGGGCTGCTGCGGCGGCGTTGGAGCTGACTGGCTCATGACAGAGATCCCCCCACGGGATGGAACGAGCGGATGGCGACGCGAATATGCGCTCAGAGGCGGTGGGCGGCCCCTGTCGGCACGGCTCCGCGCGTGTCCAGCAGCAACTGCGCCTTCACCGACAGGCCTTGGAGGTCGTACGTCCGGTGCTGCTGGAGCAGGATCGTCAGATCGGCCTCGGCCGCGGCCTCGTACAGGGCGTCCGCGCGCGGGACCGGGCGGCCCTGGACGCTCCAGGACGGGACGTGCGGGTCGTGGTAGCTGATCGAGGCGCCCAGTTCCATCAGGCGGACGGCGATCTCCGGGGCGGTGGTGCCCTGTTGGTCGGCGAGGTCCGGCTTGTAGGTGACGCCGAGGAGCAGCACGCGTGCGCCCCGCGCCGACTTGCCGTGCTCGTTGAGGAGGGCTGCGGCGCGCTGGACGACGTAACGGGGCATCTGGCTGTTGACCTGCTGGGCCAGTTCGACCATGCGCAGGGTGCGGCCGGGGAGGCCGGTCAGGTCCTGGGGGACGGCGTGGCCGCCGACGCCGGGGCCGGGGCGGAAGGCCTCGAAGCCGAACGGTTTGGTCTCCGCGCAGCGGATGACGTCCCAGACGTCGACTCCGAGGTGGTTGCAGAGGACGGCCATCTCGTTGACGAGCGCGATGTTGACGTGCCGGAAGTTGGTCTCCAGGAGTTGCACGGTCTCCGCCTCGCGCAGTCCACGGGCGCGTACCACCTTGTCGGTGAGGCGGCCGTAGAACGCGGCGGCGGACTCGGTGCAGGCTGAGGTGAGGCCGCCGATCACCTTGGGGATGTTGGCCGGGGTGAAGGCGCGGTTGCCGGGGTCGACCCGGCTGGGGGAGTAGGCGAGGTGGAAGTCGCGGCCCGCCTGCAGGCCGGAGCCCTCCTCCAGGAGGGGGCACAGGAACTCCTCCGTGGTGCCCGGGGGGACGGGCGACTCCAGGATGACCGTGGTGTGCGGGCGCAGCTGCGCGGCCAGGGCGCGGGCGGCTGCCTCCACCTGGCCGAGGTCGAGCTTGCCGTCGGCGCCGCGCGGGGTCGGCACGCAGATGACCGCGGTGCGGACGCGGCCGAGCTCGGCGGGGCTGGTGGCGTGCCGGAAGCCCCCCGAGAGCATCCGGCGCAGTTCGGCGGGGCTGAGGGAGCCCTGCTCGGGCCCGGTCCGATAGCCGAGTGTGGGGATGCCGGCCGCGACGGCTGCCTGGGCCAGGGGCAGGCCGAAGGGGCCGAGTCCGATGACGGCGAGATCTGCGGGCATGGGGTGGGCCGTCCTCCCAGTAACCGAAGCGGGGCAGGTGCGCAAGTCCTGTGGACAGGACAGGCGAAGTGCAATGTCACACTAGGAGTAAATATGACCGATTTGCGGGATTGGTTGTCCGTGTTTTCCGCAGGTCTCGGGAATGTTGTCCACAGGCTGGGGGCGACTGGTGGCTGAAGTCGGGCAAGCCGGTCAGAATTTGGGCATGGGGGGATAGGAACCGGGCTTCGCCCGACGGGTGCGGCCGACGCTACTGATAGCGGGAGGCAGCGGTGAGGACAGCGACACTGGGGCCGGCGCAGCGAGCCGAGTCACTGGCGGGAATGGCCGAGCGCGAGCTGGACGTGCTGGTGGTGGGCGGCGGCGTGGTCGGCGCAGGCACCGCCCTGGACGCCGTGACGCGCGGTCTGTCCACGGGCCTGGTCGAGGCGCGTGACTGGGCGTCGGGCACCTCCAGCAGGTCCAGCAAGCTGATCCACGGCGGACTGCGCTATCTGGAGATGCTCGACTTCGCGCTCGTCCGGGAGGCGCTGAAGGAGCGCGGCCTGCTGCTGGAGCGGCTCGCCCCGCACCTGGTGAAGCCGGTGCCGTTCCTCTACCCGCTGCAGCACAAGGGCTGGGAGCGCCTGTACGCCGGTTCGGGCGTCGCGCTCTACGACGCGATGTCGATGGCCCGCGGACACGGCCGCGGCCTGCCCACGCACCGCCATCTGACCCGCCGCCACGCCCTGCGAGTGGCACCCGCCTTGAAGAAGGACGCGCTGGTCGGGGCCCTGCAGTACTACGACGCCCAGATGGACGACGCGCGCTATGTGGCCACCCTGGTGCGCACGGCGGCGGCCTACGGCGCGAGGACCGCCAACCGCGCACGGGTGACGGGCTTCCTGCGGGAGGGCGAACGCGTCGTCGGCGCGCGCGTGCAGGACGTCGAGGGGGGCGGCGAGTACGAGATCCGCGCCAAGCAGATCGTCAACGCGACCGGCGTGTGGACCGACGACACCCAGGCGATGGTGGGCGAGCGCGGCCAGTTCCACGTGCGGGCGTCCAAGGGCATCCACCTGGTCGTACCGAAGGACCGCATCAGCTCCTCGTCGGGACTGATCCTGCGCACCGAGAAGTCCGTGCTGTTCGTCATCCCCTGGGGCCGGCACTGGATCGTCGGCACCACGGACACCGACTGGGACCTCGACAAGGCGCACCCGGCCGCGTCCAGCGCGGACATCGACTACCTGCTGGAGCATGTGAACTCGGTCCTCGCGGTGCCGCTGACGCGGGACGACGTGCAGGGCGTGTACGCGGGGCTGCGCCCGCTGCTGGCCGGCGAGTCGGAGGCCACCAGCAAGCTGTCGCGCGAGCACACCGTCGCGCATCCCGTGCCCGGCCTTGTCGTGGTGGCGGGCGGCAAGTACACGACGTACCGGGTGATGGCCAAGGACGCGGTGGACGAGGCGGTCCACGGCCTCGACATGCGGGTCGCCGAGTGCGTGACGGAGGACGTGCCGCTGCTGGGGGCCGAGGGGTACCGGGCGCTGTGGAACGCGCGGGCGCGGATCGCGGCGCGGACGGGTCTTCATGTGGTGCGCGTGGAGCATCTGTTGAACCGGTACGGGTCGATGGCGGAGGAGGTCCTCGACCTCGTCGTCGCAGACGCCTCCCTCGGGGAGCCGCTGCACGCCGCCGACGACTATCTGCGCGCCGAGGTCGTGTACGCCGCCTCGCACGAGGGCGCCCGGCACCTGGACGACGTGCTGACCCGGCGCACCCGCATCTCCATCGAGACCTTCGACCGGGGGACGCGCAGCGCACGGGAGGCGGCCGAGCTCATGGCACCGGTGCTCGGCTGGGACAAGGACCAGATCGAGCGCGAGATCGAGCACTACGAGAAGCGGGTGGAGGCCGAGCGGGAGTCGCAGCGGCAGCCGGACGACCTGACGGCGGACGCGGCGCGGTTGGGGGCGCCCGACATCGTGCCGTTGTAGGAAGCCGGGAGTCCGGGAGTCCGGGCATGCAGGCGTCCGCAGATCACTCGAACGAGTGGCGGGATCCGGGATCTTCGTTCGGAACCCGGCCGTTCTACGGAGTGCGAGGGCAGAACTCGGCGGCGAGCAGGGCCGGTTCGAGGCCGGGTTCTGCGATCGCTGTCGTGTTCACGCGGTAGGTGAGGACACGCCGGCCGTCGACGGTGGCTGCGGTGCGCACGTAGCTGCCGGTGATGCGTCCGTTGTGTCCCCACACCGTGATGCCGCACGGCAGTTTCTCGGGAATCAGGCCCATGCCGTACAGGCCGTGTGCGGTGCGGTGTCGCGCATCTCGCGCAGCCGGCGCGAGGGCAGCAGTTCGCCGCCCGGCAGGGCCGCGTAGAAGCGGTCCAGGTCGGCGAGTGTGGTCACCAGCTCGCCCGCGGCCCCGGCCACCGCGGGTCGGGTTCGGTGACGTCGGTTCCGCCGGTGGCGTACGAGTGGCCGGTGACCTGCTGGATGACCATGCCGAGCACCACGTGGTCGGTGTTCGAGTACGAGTAGCGGCCGGGGGGTGGGTGAGAGCGATGCGTACGGCTTGACGAGGGGAGAGCAGGGTCATCGTGCGGCCGTTGTGCCGGCTCCGCAGCGCGACCGTCGCGATGAAGGTCTTCATGATGCTGCCGGCGCGGAAGTGGTCGGCACGGGTGACGCCGCGGTCGGTCCGGGCATGGCGGGTGTCGGAAGGTGAGGAGGACAAGGGACACGGGCGCGGCCGGTAGCGTCCTGAGCGGCGGCATCGCGAGGTTCTCCCTTGTCGCGGCCCATCATCCAGGGTGGCGCGACGCGCCGTCGGGCAGAGTCCCGGGTGCACGGGCTCCTCGTACGGTGCCACGGGCACCCTGGGCGTCGGGCACTTGTCGGGTGAGGGACAATGGAGGCTCTGTCAGGGCGGGTTGCATGAGGGGACGCATGTCGGAGGCGGAGCGGGCGGGGACATCTCGTCAGGACACTCGTCAGGACAACAGCGAGCGTCTTCTCGCCGGGCGGTACCGGCTGGGGAGGGTGCTCGGCCGCGGCGGCATGGGCACGGTGTGGCGGGCCGAGGACGAGACCCTGGGCCGGACGGTCGCCGTCAAGGAGCTGCGGTTCCCGTCGAACATCGACGAGGACGAGAAGCGCCGGCTGATCACGCGGACGCTGCGCGAGGCCAAGGCGATCGCGCGGATCCGCAACAACAGCGCGGTGACGGTCTTCGACGTGGTCGAGGAGGACGACCGGCCGTGGATCGTGATGGAGCTCGTCGAGGGCAAGTCGCTCGCCGAGGTCATCCGGGAGGACGGCCTGCTGGAGCCCAGGCGGGCGGCCGAGGTCGGGCTGGCGATCCTCGACGTGCTGCGCTCGGCGCACCGCGAGGGCATCCTGCACCGTGACGTGAAGCCGTCCAACGTCCTGCTGGAGTCCGACACCGACCGGGTCGTGCTCACCGACTTCGGTATCGCCCAGGTCGAGGGCGACCCGTCCATCACCTCGACCGGCATGCTCGTCGGCGCCCCCTCCTACATCTCCCCGGAGCGGGCCCGCGGACACAAGCCGGGCCCCGCGGCCGACCTGTGGTCGCTCGGCGGACTGCTGTACGCGGCGGTCGAAGGAGTGCCGCCGTACGACAAGGGCTCCGCGATCGCCACCCTCACCGCGGTGATGACCGAGCCGATGGAGGAGCCGAAGAACGCGGGGCCGCTGAGGGACGTCATCTACGGCCTGCTGACCAAGGATCCCGCCAAGCGGCTCGACGACGCGCGTGCGCGGGCGATGCTCAACCGAGTGATCCACGCGCCCGAGGCGAAGGAGTCCGAGCCGGAGCCGCCGATGGACGCGACGCGGGTGGTGCCGTTGCCGGTGCAGCCCGACGGGTCCAAGGGCAAGGGGAGTTCGGGCGGCTCCGGCGGCAAGCGGGGCGAGGAGGCCGCGGAGAAGCTGCGCGGGGCGCTGCGTTCCGTGCGGAAGGCTGCCGTGGCGGCGGGAGCGGCGGCCGGTTCGGCGGCTGCGGCCCGCGGCAAGTCGGCCGGCGGTACGGGCGATTCGGCGTCCGGCGGCACCAAGTCCGCCGGGGCGGCCGGGACCGGGGCGCCGGGTGCGGCTGGTTCTTCGGCTCCGCCGGCACCTCCTGCTCCTGAGGCCCCGCCCGCTCCGACGACTCCGATGCCTGCGGTGCCTCCGGCGCCACGGGCCGCCGCGTCGCCGTCGGCTCCGGTGCAGTCCTCGGCCTCGTCGGCGGCTTCGGGAGCCAAGGCGTCTTCCGGTGCCTCTGCCGGTTCCGGTTCAGCGGCGGCCTCGGGTTCCGTGGGTGCCTCGGCCTCGTCGGCCGGTGCAGCCTCCGGGGGCCGGGAGAGCGGGGCGCAGGGGGCGAATGCGCAGGCCGGTGGGCGCAGTTCGGGATGGCCGGTCGTGCCGCCGCCGGACCTGCCGCCGCGGCCCGTGCCGAGGGCGCCGCTCACCGACGTGGTGCCGAAGCGGACGCTGGTGATCATCGCGGTGGTGGTCGTGCTCGCCGTGATCGGGACCGTGCTGGCCTTCACACTCGGCGGCGGCGACGGCAAGAGCTCGAACGGCAGCAAGCACAGCGGCGGGAAGGCCGTGGCCAGCGCGTCCGCAGGTGCCCGTACCAAGGAGGACTCGAGCGGCGGCACCCCTGCGGACGGAGGCGACTCGCAGTCCGCGTCGAAGGACGGCGCCACCCCCAGCAACAGCCCGACCGCGTCCGGCGGCAGCGGTGCGGGAGTGGGCGGGTCGTCCGGGGGCGACAGCGCGGTGGAGACGACGCACAAGGGGAGCCAGGGGTACTCGATAGGGCTGCCCAAGGGGTGGAAGTACGAGTCGGCGAGTGCCGCCGGGGACCGGTTCACCGGGCCCGACGGGCAGAAGCTGCTCGTCGCCTGGACGTCCACACCCAAGGGCGACCCGGTGGCCGACTGGAAGAACCAGGAGCGCTACATGACGCGCTCGCAGTACCAGAAGATCCGGATAGAGCAGGTGGACTACCGCGGCTGGAACACCGCCGACTGGGAGTTCACCTATGTGGAGAGCGGGACGGAGTACCGGACGATCGACCGCGGGTTCGTCGTCAACGACCATCTCGGATATGCGCTGATGTACACGGCGAAAGCCGCGAACTGGGACAGTGACCTGCGTAGGGACACCTGGAACACCCTCGCGAAGACATTCGAACCCAAGTCGTGAGGTGACCGAACCCGTGTTTGGACCGTGAGATCTGGCATCCCCTCATTGCGGGTTGCCTCCGGCACGTATCGTGAGTGTTTGCGGACCGTACGCATCCAGGTATGGGTTCGGAACGGGGCGCAAGGCGAACGGAATTGACCAACCGGGCGGCCGGGGGAGGCAACGTGGACGACTATGCGGGACGGGTTCTTGCCGACCGCTACCGCCTGCCGCTGCCACCCGCCGACGAGTACGAACTCACCGACACCCGCGCCTTCGACACCTACAGCGGCCAGGAAGTCCTGGTCAGGCAAGTGCCGTTGCCCGAAGTCGTCGAGGCGGAGGTGCTTGACGCGGAGGGGCTGCCGGACGGTTTCACGGCGCGTGACCCGCGGCAGCGGGGGAGCGGGCGGCCCGCGGCGCGCACCGGGGTGCGGCGGCCCACCGATCCGGCGGTTCGGCGGGCGGTCGAGGCCGCGCAGGCCGCGGCGCAGATACCCGACCATCCACGGCTCGACCAGGTCTTCGACGTGTTCGCCGAGGGCGGTTCGCTGTGGATCGTCAGCGAGTTGGTCTCGGCGCGGCCGCTCGCGGCCCTGCTCGCCGAGAAACCGCTCACGCCGTATCGGGCGGCCGAAGTGGCCTCCGACGTCCTCATGGCGCTGCGTGTGCTGCACGCCCATGGCTGGGTGCACCGGAACATCACGGCCCGTACGGTACTGGTCTGTGACGACGGCCGGGTGATGCTGACCGGGCTCGCGGTCGGGGCGGCGGAGGAGGCGCTGTGCGGGTACGACCCGGTGCCGGCTCCGGAGGGTGACGAGGGCGGTGCGTTCGGACCCGCGGGCGGTTCCCCGGGTGAGCCGGGCGGGCAGGGCGGCCCAGGTCGGCCCGGTATCCAGGGTGCACACAGTGTCCAGGACCCCACTGGATTCCAGAGCACTCAGGGCAGTCCCGGAGAAGCCGACCCCGAGGCCGCCCGGCGTGCCGCCATCCGGGCCCGTACGGCCGGGGGGCTGCCGAGCGCCGGCGCGGACCCGGCGAACGGGACGGGGACGCCGGGGGCGAACGCGCCCAAGGCCCTGGAGAGCGGCGGGGACATCCGGGCCGCGCGGGCCGGGGCGATCGCCGCGTACCGGGCGGGCGCCCGGGCCGCGGCCAGGGTTCAGGAGGCGCAGCAGAGCGGGCGGGCGGCGCTGCCCGGTGCCCGTACCGCGCCCGAGGGCGGTCCCGCCGCGCAGGCCAACGGCACGGCACAGACGCATACGGCCGGCGACGGCGTCGAGGCCTCGCCGCGCACCATGACCCCTCCGGGGCAGATCGCCGACCCGTACGGCGTGAGCGCCTGGCACGGGGCCGCGCCCCGGAGCGGAGTCGGTGGGGCACCGGCCGTCGAGAGCAGTGACGCGGCCGGTCTCGCGGGCCAGGGCGGTCGTACGGCACTCCCGCCGGGCGACGGCGGCTCGTATGCCGGCGCAGGCCCCTACGGCAACGGCGGCACCTACGCGGCGCAGCCCGGCACATCCCCCGGCCCCAGTGCTCCCTCGACCTCCGGCTTTCCTGCGCCCCGCCTCGACAAGGCTCCCCCGACGGGCGTTCCGGCACCCGGCCCCCACCCTCCCGTCCCGCCCCCGCCCGGCGCCACGCCCCCCAGCCGCTGGGACGACCTCGTGGCCGGCACCCCCGCCCCGCGCGGTCCCGCCACACCGCTCGCCGCCGAGCGGGCCAGGCAGGCGCGGATGGCCGTGGTGGGGCCCGTGACCGAGCGGTGGGCGCCGGAGCAGGCCGGGCCCGTGCACGAGAACTGGCAGCTGGCGGCCCCCATCGGACCCGCGACCGACCTGTGGGCGCTCGGGGCGCTGCTCTTCAGGGCCGTACAGGGGCATGCGCCGTATCCGGAGGAGTCGACGGCCGAGCTGGTGCAGATGGTGTGCGCCGAGCCGCCCGCCTTCGCCGAGGAGTGCGGGCCGTTGCGGCCGGTCGTGGAGTCGTTGCTGCGTCAGGACCCGACCGAGCGGCTGGACTTCGAGGAGCTCAGGGGCTGGCTGCGGTCCCTCGTGCGGTCCGCTCCCGAGCCCGACGCCGGTACGCATGTCATCGCGGCGCCCCCTGCCGACCCGAACCGGCTGCCGATCGTACGGCGGCGGGGCGAGCTGGTGCGCAGGCGACGTGCCGGGCTGCCCGCGACGAGCGCGCACGGACGGCACAAGCGGGCCAAGGAGCAGGCGCGTTCGCCGCGCAGCCTCGGCCGGACCCTGCTGGTGCTGATCCTGCTCCTGCTGGCCGCGGCGGTCGCGTACGCCGTGCTCTTCATGCCGAAGGCCGGAGACAAGGGCGCGGCGGGCAGCGACCGTACCGGCAGTGCGGGGGAGGTCAGCCCCGCCCCCGAGCAGTCGGACAAGGGGGCGAGCAGCCAGCCACGCCCCGACCAGACCTCGCCCAAGTCCGAGGACAGCCCCTCGAATTCGGCGACCGCGACCGAGAGCCAGACCAGCGGGCCCGCCGTCGCGGACGGTTTCACGCTGCGCAAGGACCCGGAGGGCTTCCAAATCGCCGTGGCCAAGGGCTGGTCCCGGGCCGGAAAGAACAGCTGGAACCAGGTCGTGTACTCGCACGGCGACTTCGAGCTCATCGTCGTGAAGGGACGCGACGGCGCGGTCACCTACGGCAGCGACCCGATGGCGTACCAGCGGGACACGGAGCACGAGTTGCAGCCGTACCGCAGCTCCAGCTGGGCTACCGCGACCGGGCTGCGCACCGTCACGGTGGGGACCCGGACCATGGCCGAGGGGCAGTTCACCTGGACCGACAGCAGCGGCAACGACCTGTATGTGCGCAACCTCGCGATGCTCATCGACGGGCGGTACCACATCGTGCAGGTGCGCGGTCCCGAGTCGCAGCGGGACGAGGTGACGAGGTTGTACGAACAGGCGTCGGCCACCTATCAGGTGACCGGCTGACCTCACCCGTGAACGGTCCGTGAAGCGAAAACGGTTGCTGTCCGGGCCCCTGAGCGACAACCGTCACAGTGCGGTCTCCTTGGGACCCCCGTTGTTCCCTGTTGACGGGCCGGTCCTTAGTCTGACCCTGTCAAGAGCATTGCGGGGCAACGTGAATCAGATGCAGGGCCAGCTTGTCGCGGGCCGCTATCGGCTTGCCGACTCGATCGGCAGCGGCGGCATGGGCCGCGTGTGGCGAGCACACGACGAGGTGCTGCACCGCGCCGTCGCGATCAAGGAGTTGACCGCCGCGCTCTATGTGTCCGAGAGCGAACAGGAGCGGCTGCTCGCGCGCACCCGGGCGGAGGCACGCGCCGCCGCACGCATCAACCACTCGGCTGTGGTCACCGTGCACGACGTGCTCGAACACGACGGCCGCCCGTGGATCGTGATGGAGCTCGTCGAGGGCTACTCGCTGGCCGACGCGGTCAAGGAGCGGGGCCGCCTCGAGCCCGCCGAGGCCGCCCGCATCGGGCTGTGGGTGCTGCGGGCGCTGAGCGCCGCGCACGCCGCCGGCGTCCTGCACCGTGACGTGAAGCCCGGCAACGTCCTCATCGGCCACGACGGCCGCGTCCTTCTCACCGACTTCGGCATCGCCCAGATCGAGGGCGATACGACGATCACCCGCACCGGCGAGGTCGTCGGCTCCGTCGACTACCTCGCCCCCGAGCGCGTCCGTGGCCACGACCCGGGCCCCGCCTCCGACCTGTGGGCGCTCGGCGCCACGCTGTACACGGCGGTGGAGGGCAGGTCGCCGTTCCGCCGCACCTCGCCGCTGTCCACCATGCAGGCGGTCGTGGAGGAGAACGCCGCCGATCCGCAGCACGCCGGTCCGCTCGGGCCCGTCATGGCCGCGCTGCTGCACAAGGACCCCGCCGTACGGCCGTCCGCGGCCGAGGCCGAGCAGATGCTCGCCGAGGTGGCGGAAGGACGGCGGTCGAACGCGGCACAGGCGTACGTGCACACGCAGCACGGCTTCGACACGGGGAGCACCGGTGCGGGGTCGCACACCGGCTCCCGTACGGGGCCGCAGCCGGGCTCGGCCGCGCCGTATCCGCCGATGACCGGGCCGACCTCGATCGGGCCGACCGGCATGGGCCCGGGGCAGCCCACCGGACCCGTCCCCGCCCCGCCCGCCCGCAAGCGCCGACGCCTGCGCACCTTCGTCCTGGTGGTCGCCCTCGCGGCGATCGTCGGCGGCGGTGCGGCCGTGGCACTGCAGCAGCAGGACCACGGTGGACAGCCGGACTCCGACAGGACGGCCTCCGAGTCGCAGAGCCCGTCGCCGAGCAGCTCGCCGAGCCGGGGGGCCAACGGGACCGTTCCCGCCGACTGGCAGGCGTACCACGACCCCTGGGGCTTCACCGTGTACCTGCCCAAGGGCTGGTCGCGGAAGGTCGTCGGCATCGACGGCGACCTGAGGCAGGTCGACTACACACCGGACCACCAGAAGCACTACGTCCGGATCGCCATCGACACCTCGCCGGACTTCACCAACGCGTACGACCACCAGAAGAGACTGGAGCAACTGCTCCAGTCCCGGCTGCTCGACTTCCGGACCGTGCGGATGGAGAAGAACAACTACCGCGACTACGACGGCTCCCTGTGGGAGGCCACCTGGACCGCGCAGTCCAACGGCACCAAGTTCCCCGGGCCGTGGCGCTCGATCGAGGAGACCTACTTCTCGGGGGCGGGTACCGAGTACGCGATCTACATGGCCTCGCCGGCGGCCGACTGGGCGAAGACGAGCAAGCAGTTCAAGTCGGTGCTGCAGGGCTGGCAGGAGAAGACCTCGCAGTAGCGGGTCGTGATCCGGCCGGGTTGGCCGGTCGGCGCCCCGGAGCCGGGTCGTCCGGTGCGGCATGATGGGGCGCATGGGGACCGAGGGGGAAGGCGTCCGTGTCATAGCGGGCCGTTACCGGCTTGAGGCGAGACTCGGGCGCGGTGGCATGGGCGTGGTGTGGCGGGCGACCGACGAGCTGCTCGGCAGGCAGGTGGCGGTCAAGGAGATCCCCCTCGACCTGGACGAGACACTCACCGCCGAGGAGGCCCGGCGCCAGCGCGACCGCGCCCTGCGCGAGGCCCGCGCGGTGGCCCAGTTGCGCCATCCGCACATCATCGTCGTGCACGACGTCGTGGAGCACGACGAACGCCCGTACATCGTCATGGAGTTGATCGACGGCGGCTCGCTCGCCGACCGTATCTCCGCGCGCGGGCCGGTCGACGTCGCCGAGGCCGCCCGGATCGGCGTCGGCCTGCTGAGCGCGCTGCGCACGGCGCACGACGCCGGGGTGCTGCACCGCGACATCAAGCCCGCCAACGTGCTGCTGGAGTCCGGCACGGACCGGGTCGTCCTCACCGACTTCGGCATCGCCCAGGTCGCCGGCGCCACCACCCTCACCGAGACCGGCTCCTTCGTCGGCTCGCCCGAGTACACCGCGCCGGAGCGGATGTCCGGGGCCAGGACCGGCCCCGAGTCCGACCTGTGGTCGCTGGGCGCGCTGCTGTGCACCGTGCTGAGCGGCGAGTCCCCGTTCCGGCGCGACTCGCTCGGCGGCATCCTGCACGCGGTCGTGTTCGACGACATACGGCCGCCCGCGCAGGCCGAGCCGCTGCTGCCCGTCGTACTGGGCCTGCTGGAGCGCGATCCGGACCGCCGGCTGACGGCGGAGCAGGCCGAGCGGATGCTGCGCGCCTACCGTGACACCGGCCGTACCCCGGCCCTGCCCCCCGGCTACACACCGACCGAGCGGGACATGCCCCGCCCGCCCGCACCGCTGCCCGCGCCGGCTCCTGCGCCCTCGCCGTCGCCCACCGTGGAGACCAGGCACTCCACCCGGGGCGTGCTGGTGGCCGCGCTGCTGGTCGCCGCGATGGCCGGGGCGGGGGTCTCGGCGGCGGCGCTGCTCATGAACCGGGGCGGCGAGGGGGGCGGCGGCACGCCGACGAGTTCGGCACCCCGGACTTCGGTGAGTGCATCGCCGTCGCACCCCTCCAGTACACCGAGCCCGTCGCGCCCGTCGTCCAAGCCGCCCGTCACCGCGACCCGTCCCTCAGCCCCCTCCGGCTACCGCGTCGCCGACGACCCGGCCGGTTTCTCCCTCGCCGTACCGGAGGACTTCACCCGCACACCGCAGGGCGAGCGCGTCTTCTACCTGTCATCGGGAGAAACCTTCCGGCTGGGTATCAAGGCCACCGACCCCGAGACGGGCGGCCCGCTCGCGGTGATGCGGCGCGCCGCCGCCAAGGGCTCCGACACCAACCCCGGCTACCACGACGGCCGGGTCACCCCGACCACCCAACACCGACACCCCGCCGCCCTCTGGGAGTTCACCTGGAGCGGCTTCAGCGCGGCCGAGGGCCCCCGGCACACATACGACCTGTGCTGGGAGGAGGGCGGCCGCATGTACGACGTGTGGGTGTCGGCGCCGGTCGGGAAGGTGCGGGAGGCGAAGGAGTACTTCGATGTCGCGGTGGACACGTTCATGGCCGGGTGAGGTGCGGGCCCGGGGATTCCCCGGGGGATACGTCACGGGTGTGTGACCGGAATGCGCCAACCCTGGATGCGTGGGTGTCTGGCGCGATATGGATGGTCCATGAGCAGCAGCGGGGGAGTCGGCCACGAGTCCGACGACACGACGAGTTTCGTTCTGCAACCTCCCAGACCTCGGCAGCCGGAGCCCGGCGCCGGGCGCCTCGTCGCGGGTCGTTACCGGCTGCTGGCCAAGCTCGGGCACGGCGGCATGGGTACGGTGTGGCGAGCGAAGGACGAGACCGTCGACCGCGAGGTCGCCGTCAAGGAGCCGCGCGTCCCGGAGCATCTTCCTGAACGTGAACGTGGCAACGTCTACGAGCGCATGCGTCGCGAGGCCCGCGCCGCGGCCCGTCTCGATCATCCGGCGGTGGTCGGTGTCCACGATGTGGCGGTCGTCGACGGCCGCCCGTGGATCGTGATGGAGCTGGTGCAGGGCCGTTCGCTCGGCAGCGCCCTGCAGGAGGGCACGCTGGACGCCCGCGAGGCCGCGAGGATCGGCCTGGAGGTGCTCGGTGCGCTGGAGGCCGCACACGCGGCCGGAATCCTGCACCGGGACGTCAAGCCGGACAACGTGCTCCTCGGCCGCCACGACCGCGTCGTCCTGACCGACTTCGGCATCGCCCAGATCGAGGGCGAGACGAGCCTGACGGACACGGGCGGCTTCGTCGGCTCGCCCGAGTTCATCGCCCCGGAACGGGTGTTGGGCCAGCGCCCCGGCCCGGCCTCCGATCTCTGGTCCCTGGGTGTCGTCCTCTACGCGGCCACGGAGGGCGTCTCCCCCTTTCGCCGCAGCAACACGCCGGCCACCCTTCAGTCGGTCCTCAACGCCACGCCGTCGCCGCCCGCCTCGGCTTCGGGACCGCTGGCCGAGCTGATCGCGGGCCTGCTGCAGAAGGACCCGGCGAGACGTCCGAACGCCGCACAGGTCCGGGCGCTGCTGGAACAGGCCGCGAACCCGCCGGCACCCGCGCCCACGGAGCCTGTACGGATCGTCACCCGAGGGTTCCGGCTCGGCCGCAAGGCCTGGTTCGGGGCCGGTGCGGGCGTCCTCGCGGCGGTGGTGGCGGCGTACCTGGTGATCGCGAATCCCTTCGCGGGCCCGTTGCCCGACGGCTGGGAGACGCACCACGTGGGCGACGTGGCCGCGACGCTGGCGGTGCCGGGCGGCTACGACCGGCAGCTGCCCGACCGGAAGACCGACAAGAACCACTGGGTCACGTACAGCGACCCGAGCGGCGCGATCGGGATCACCCTGAGCCTCCAGAAGAAGTCCGAGGACACCGGCGGCACCATCAAGGACTCCGCGGCCGCCCAGATGTACGACGACAACGGCACGTTCAAGCAGAGCGGCGCGTACGAACTCAACATGCCCGGCGGCCCGGACACGAAGACGAAGACCAGGCTGACGACGTACAGGAACAAACCCTCCGCCGAGAACACGGTGGTCTACAAGACCAACGACAGTCAGCACCCGCTCCCGCGCGAAGTGCGGATCTTCTACTACAAGTCCTCGGCCGGCGACCTGTACAAACTGATCGTCAGCTACCCGGGCAAGGGCGACTTCACCGCGCGCGGACGCGAGGTGGCGCAGACCGCGATCGCGAATGTGGACATCGACAGTCTCTGACCTGCCGTCAGCGCCGCACCTCCGCCCGATACCTGCCGGGCGTCACCCCGAACTCCCTGCTGAACGCGTGCGACAGGGCGTACGGGCTGCTGTATCCCGTCTCCCGGGCCACCGAGGCCAGCGGGGCGTCGGTGTCGCGCAGGAGCGCGGCCGTGCGGGTCAGCCGCCACCAGGTCAGATACGCCATGGGCGGGCGGCCGACCAGGGCGGTGAACCGGCGGGCCAGCGTCGCACGGGAGACGCCCGCCTCGGCGGCCAGACGGTCGTTGGTCCAGGGGGCGGCCGGGTCCGAGTGCAGGGCGCGGAGGGCGGAGGTGGTCACCGGGTCGCTGAGCACGGCCGGCCAGGCACCCTTCGCGGTGTCGGCCTCCGTCGTCCACGCCCGCACCATGTAGATCAGCAGCAGGTCGAGCAGGCTCGGCAGGGCCAGGCAGGAGCCCGGGCGGCGCTCGTCGAGCTCACGCGCCAACAGGTCCACGGCGGCCCGCAGTTCGGGGTGGGAGCCGACCCGGTTCGGCAGATGGACGACCTGTGGCAGCTCCGCCAGCAGCGGGTGCACCCGGCTGCGGTCGAGGCGGTACTTGCCGCACAGCAGCTCCACCTCCCGCCCGCCCGGCGCCCCCGTCGGCCGGCTCATCTCCTCGAACGGCACGGCCCGCGCCGTATCGCCCGGTGCGTCCGCCAGCACATGCCCCGCCCCGTGCGGCAGCAGTACGACGTCCCCGGCGCCCAGCGTCACCGGCTCACCGCCCCCGTCGGGCAGCAGCCAGCAGCCGCCCGCGAGGACCACATGGAACCCCGCGCCCTCGTACGGGGCGAGCCGTGTGCACCAGGAGCCGGAGACCCGCAGCCGGTTCGAGGAGGGCTGTCCGATGCGTACGGCGGAGATCGCATCACTCACCACGTCCATGAGACGCAAGCGTATCCGAATGAGCAGGATAGGCATTGGAATGCTCACCGCAGCGCTTCTAGTGTTCCTGACATGGCTGATGAAAACGATGGAAGCGCGCAAGGTTTCATGATCGGTGACGTCGAGGTACTCCGCGTCGTGGAGTGGCGGGCGCCCTACGCCCCGGTCCGGGACCTCGTTCCGGGCGTCGGCCCCGAGGTGTGGCAGGACAACCGGGAGGCGCTCGTCCCGGACCACTGGGAGCCCGGCAGCGACCGTGCCGTGGTCGCGCTGCAGACCTGGGTGGTCCGCAGCGCCGGCCGCACCGTCCTCGTCGACACCGGCGTGGGCAACGGCCGCGAGCGGCCCGGCAACGCCCTCTTCCACCAGCGGCAGGGCGACTTCCCGGAGCGGCTCGCGCAGGCCGGAGTGCGGCCGGAGGACGTCGACGTCGTCGTCAACACCCACATCCACGGCGACCACGTCGGCTGGAACACCCATGATGTGGAGGGCAGTTGGGTTCCCACCTTCCCCCGTGCCACGTACCTCCTCCCGGCCGCCGACGATCACCATTTCGGCCCCGACGGCGGATACGGCGGCGGCGTACGCCCGGACGACCGGCTGATCCACGAGGACAGCATCGCGCCGGTGCACAAGTCAGGGCAGGCCGTGCTGTGGGACGGCGAGTACCGCATCGACGAGCACCTCACCCTGGAGTCCGCTCCCGGCCACACCCCCGGTTCGTCCGTCCTGCGCGTCGCCTCGCGCGGTGAACGGGCGGTGTTCGTCGGTGACTTGCTGCACAGCCCGGTCCAGATCCTGCACCCCGAGTGCAGCAGCTGCTTCTGCCTGGACCCCGGGCAGGCGGTCACCAGTCGCCGCCGCGTTCTTGAACGAGCCGTGGACGAGGGCGAGTTGGTGATCCCCGCGCACTTCGGTGGATCGGGGGTCGTGGAGGTGCGGCGACGGGGCGACGCGTTCGCCTTCGCCCGCCGGACGCCGTGACGCAGGGCTCACGTCGACAAGTCCCCGTTCCGCAAGGTACTCATGAGGCATGAGTGCAGGCGGCGAACGGACGCGCGAAGGTCGGTTGCTCGGTGGGCGCTACCGGCTGACCGAGCGCATCGGCTCCGGCGGGATGGGCACCGTCTGGCAGGCGTACGACGAACTCGTGGAGCGGGACGTCGCCGTCAAGCAGCCGCGGCTGCCCGGCGACCCGGAGGACGAGCACCACCGGCGGGCCGCCCACCGCCTCTACCGCGAGGCCCGCGCCGCCGCCCGCGTCGACCACCCCGCCGCCGTCTCCATCCATGACGTCGTGGTCGAGGAGGACGGACTGCCCTGGATCGTCATGGAGTTGATCCGCGGCGAGTCCCTCCACGAGGTCCTCCAGCGCGGTCCGGTCGACGCTTCCGAAGCCGCCCGTATCGGCCTCGCCGTCCTCGGCGCCCTGGACGCGGCGCACGCCGTCGGCATCGTGCACCGGGACGTCAAGCCCGCCAACGTCCTCCTCGGCGCCCACGGCCGTGTCGTCCTCACCGACTTCGGCATCGCCCATGTCCAGGGCGAGGAATCCCTCACCGTCAGCGGGGAGTTCGTCGGCTCCCTGGAGTTCGTCGCGCCCGAGCGGATGTCGGGCCGGGGCGCCGGACCGGCCTCCGACCTGTGGTCGCTGGGCGTGCTGCTGTACGCGGCCGTGGAGGGAGTCTCCCCGTTCCGGCGTACGACGGTGGAGTCCACCCTCGCCGCGGTCATCGCCTCCGACCCGCCCGAACCGAAACAGGCCGGACCGCTCGGCCCGCTGATCGCCCGGCTGCTGGTGAAGGACCCGGAGCAGCGGCCCGGCGCGAAGGAGGCCGGGGCGGTGCTGGAGGCCGTGGCGGAGGGCTGGCCGGTACCGCAGTTCGATGCCGGTTCGACGGTGGCCCAGGGCACGGCAGGGCTGCGGGAGTTCGCCGACGACAGGGGGACCGTACGACTGGGGGCTGCGCCCGTGCCGGACCCGCCGGCCGAGGCGGCGGCCCCCGTGGTCGTACCGGAATCCGACACCGCACCCACCTCCGGGCCCCGGCCGGCACCCGAGCGGTCCGAGCCCCACCCCTCCGACCCCGAGCCGCCCGCTGAACCCACGACGGCGAGCGTCCCGCACCCCGACCCGGCCCCGAAGCGCGCTCTCCTGCTCCGCCGCACCTCCCTTGCCGCGCTCGCCGTCCTGCTGGTCGGCGGGGCCTGGCTCGGCACCCCCTACTTCGTCGAGTCCGACAGCGGAGGCGTCACCGAACGGGCCGCCACCCTCACCGAGACTCCGGGCCGCGAGGCGACCTCCAGCCCCGGTGCCACCGTCTGGACCGCACACCGGGAGCAGGGCATGAACGCCGTGCTGACCCTGCCGAGCCGCTACCGGCAGTCCGCCAGGGAAGGCGGCGCCGCGAGGCCGCCCCGCCTGGTCGAGTACGACGGGCCCGACGCCAGGGTCACCATCCGCCTCACCCAGTGGGACCGGGCGCCCCGCTCCCCGATGGCCCAGGCGCAGCAGGCGCACGCCGTCTGGAACAGGTACAACGGGGACGCCCGCACCCAGTACACCCGCACCACCTTCCACGGCTACGAGGCCGTCCAGACCGACACGACCTACAGCCCGGGCGGCACCCGGGTCCGGGTGATGCAGCTGATGATCCGCACCGACGACGGGCGTATGTACGAACTGCGTGTGGACATGCCCAAGGGCACCCCGGCCGAGAAGAAGGGCACGACCCTCTTCAAGGGCGCACGTGACCGCCTCGTGATCGGAAAGGACTGAACCGCTCCCCGTCGTCCCCGCACAACGCCTGATCAGCGCAAACCTTGCCAGTGAGCACTGGCGGCGTGTGTGTACTCGGTGAAGCCGCGTTACCGACGGGTACCCAAAGCCCCCGAGCCGTCATACCCTGCGCCTCATGACGGAAGCGCATGCCGAGGCCAAGACCGGCACGAACCCTCTCGCCCCAGCCCCCGAAGGCGCCCGCACCGCCGCCGACGTGGTCACCCCCGAGCTGATCGCGCAGCTCACCAAGGGCGTGGTCGGCTCCGGACGCACCGCCAACCACACGCCGTTCACCGGCGAGAAGCTGGCCGACCTGCCCGAGTCCACCCCCGAGGACGTCGCCAAGGCCTTCGACGCGGCCCGCGCGGCACAGGCGGTCTGGGCGCAGACCCCGGTCCGGCAGCGCGCGGCCGTCCTCCTCCGCTTCCACGACCTGATCCTCGCCCGCCAGGCCGAGGTCCTCGACCTCATCCAGCTGGAGACCGGCAAGGCCCGGCTGCACGCCCACGAGGAGGTCCAGGCCGTCGCCGTCGCGGCCCGCCACTACGGCCGCCGGGCCGCCGCGTACCTGAAGCCGAAGCGGCACGCGGGCGCCATGCCGACGCTGACGAAGGTCACCGAACTCCGTCACCCGCGCGGCGTGGTCGGCCAGATCGCCCCGTGGAACTACCCCCTGGAACTCTCCGTCGGCGACGCGCTCCCGGCCTTCGTGGCGGGCAACGCGGTCGTCATGAAGCCGGACACCGAAACCTGCCTGACCGCCCTGTGGGCCCGCGACCTGCTCATCGAGGCCGGTCTGCCGGCCGACGTCTTCCAGGTCGTCCTCGGCGAGGGCCCGGTCGTCGGCCCCGAGGTCGTCAAGCACGCCGACTACGTCTCCTTCACCGGCTCCACCCGCACCGGCCGCGAGGTCGCCCAGGGCGCCGCCGCCCGCCTGGTCGGCGTCTCCCTCGAACTCGGCGGCAAGAACGCCATGCTGGTCCTGGAGGACGCCGACATCGAGAAGGCGGCCGCGGGCGCGGTCCGCGCCTGCTTCTCCTCCGCCGGCCAACTCTGCATCTCCATCGAGCGGTTGTACGTCCACGAGTCGATCGCGGACACCTTCCTGGAGCGCTTCGCCACCCGCACCAAGGCCATGCGCCTCGGCACCTCCCTCGCCTACGGCGCCGACATGGGCTCCCTGGTCGGCGAACGCCAGCTGGAGACCGTCACCCGGCATGTCGAGGAGGCCGTGGCGAAGGGCGCGAAGGTCGTCGCCGGCGGTGTCGCCCGCCCGGACATCGGCCCGTACTTCTTCGAGCCGACCATCCTCGACGGTGTCACCGAGCCCATGTCGGTCTGCACCGAGGAGACCTTCGGCCCGGTCGTCTCGATCTACCGCTTCAAGACCGACGAGGAGGCGATCGAGCACGCCAACTCCACACCGTACGGCCTGAACTCCTCGGTCTGGACGAAGAACGGCAGCCGCGGCCGCGAGGTCGCCTCCCGCCTCCGCACGGGCACCGTCAACGTCAACGAGGGCTACGCCCCCGCCTACGGCAGCGTTCAGTCCCCCATGGGCGGCATGAAGGACTCCGGCCTCGGCCGCCGCCACGGCTCCGAGGGCATCCTCAAGTACACGGAGGCCCAGACGGTCGCCCAGCAGCGGCTGCTCCCCATGGCGCCCTCGCTGGGCATGAACGACGAGAAGTACGCGGAGTTCATGAGCCGCAGCCTGAGGTTGATGAAGGCTCTGCGCTTCAAGTAGAAACACCCGTTCTCAACGAGGAGAGCACGTGTCACAGGACACCTACGACTACGACGTCATCGTCGTCGGCTCCGGCTTCGGCGGCTCGGTGACCGCCCTGCGCCTGACGGAGAAGGGCTACCGCGTAGGTGTCCTGGAGGCCGGCCGCCGCTTCACCCGGGAGTCCCTCCCCAGGAACTCCTGGGACCTCAAGAACTACCTCTGGGCGCCGAAACTCGGCATGTACGGCATCCAGCGCATCCACCTGCTGGGCAATGTCATGGTCCTGGCCGGTGCGGGCGTCGGCGGCGGCTCCCTCAACTACGCCAACACCCTCTACGTACCGCCGAAGCCGTTCTTCGACGACCCCCAGTGGCGTGACATCACGGACTGGCAGGAGGAGCTGAAGCCGTACTACGACCAGGCGCAGCGCATGCTCGGCGTACGGCTGAACCCGACGATGACCCCCTCCGACGTCCACCTGAAGGCCGCGGCCGAGCGGATGGGCGTCGGCGACACCTTCCACATGGCTCCCGTCGGAGTCTTCTTCGGCGACGGGAAAGACGCCGAGGGCAAGTCGAAGGCGGCGCCCGGCGGGCAGGTCGACGACCCCTACTTCGGCGGCGCGGGCCCGGCCCGCAAGGCCTGCACCGAGTGCGGCGAGTGCATGACCGGCTGCCGGCACGGCGCGAAGAACACCCTCAACGAGAACTACCTCTACCTCGCCGAGAAGGCGGGCGCGGTCGTGCACCCGATGACGACGGTCGTGTCCATCACGGACGACTCGCAGGGCGGCTACGCGGTGGCGACCCTCCCGACCGACGACCGCCGCAAGTCGTCGAAGGGCCGCACCTTCAAGGCCCGCCGGGTGGTGCTGGCGGCCGGCACCTACGGCACCCAGACCCTGCTGCACCGTATGAAAGCGGGCGGTCAACTCCCATACATCTCCGACAAGTTGGGCGAGCTGACCCGTACCAACTCCGAGGCGCTGGTCGGCGCGCAGACGGACAACCGCCGCTACCGCAAGGCGACCGGCGAGCCGAAGGTCGACTTCACCAAGGGAGTCGCCATCACCTCGTCCATCCACCCGGACGAGAACACCCACATCGAGCCGGTCCGCTACGGCAAGGGCTCCAACTCGATGGGCGGCCTGTCCATCCTTCAGGTGCCGTACGCGGAAGGCTCGTCGAGGGTCATGGGCTGGCTCGCGAACGCGGCCCGCCACCCTCTCCTCGTGCTGCGCTCCCTCTCCAACCGCCGCTGGTCGGAGAAGACCATCATCGGCCTGGTGATGCAGTCGCTGGACAACTCCCTGACGACGTACCTGAAGCCGGACGGGGTCGGGAAGGGCCTGCTCACCGCCCGCCAGGGCCACGGCGCCCCCAACCCCAAGCAGATCAGGGCCGCTTCGGAGAGCGCGTCCGCCATCGCCGCCGACATCAACGGCTTCGCGGGATCGAACGTCGGCGAACTCATGGGGACCCCCCTCACCGCCCACTTCCTCGGCGGCTGCCCGATCGGCAGCTCGCGCGAGACCGGCGTGATCGACCCGTACCACCGCCTCTACGGCCACCCGGGCATCTCGGTGGTGGACGGCGCGGCGGTCTCCGCCAACCTCGGTGTGAACCCGTCCCTCACGATCACCGCCCAGGCCGAGCGCGCGATGTCGTACTGGCCCAACAAGGGCGAGGAGGACCCGCGTCCGGCACAAGGAGCGGCGTACGAACGCCTGAAGCCGGTGGAACCGAACGCCCCCGCGGTCCCGGCGGACGCCTTCGGCGCACTGAAGCTGCCGTTCCTTGGGATGCCGGCGGTGCCGCCGAAGAAGTAGCCGCTCAGACACAGAAGCCGCTCAGACACAGCGAAGGACCCGCACCCCCCTCCGAGTGCGGGTCCTTCTTTTCTTGCAGTGAGCTGTTGCAGTCAGGTGTTGTTACGCGCCCGCGCCGGTCCGACGGCGACGCACCGCGAACACCGCACCGGCACCGGCGACGACGGCGACACCGCCGACGAGACCGATCACCGGCAGTGCGGAGCTCGAACCGGTCGCGGCGAGGCTGCCGGTGACCTTCGGTGTGTCGCCGGACGGCTTCGTGGCCGTGACCGGAGCCTCGCCGCCTTCCTGCGGCTTGGTGCCGGACGTGTCCGTGCCGCCGGACACGATCTGGAACTTGTAGGCGACGTCGCCGTAGCCGGTGCACTCGCCGTCGCTGTCGCCGTAGATCGTGGCGCCGAGCGAGAAGCCGGCGCCCACCGGGGCGGACGAGGTGACGTTGACACGGAGCGGGATGTCGACCTCGTAGTCGGGCTTCAGCTCGTCGGCGTAGCCGACGTAGCCGACCGCGTAACCGCCCTCGTCGAGGTCCTCCCAGACCTTGTCGTCCGGGTTCCACGCCTGGAGCCGGACCTGCTTGCTCTTGAACAGGTCCTCGCCGTTCTTGTCGGGGGAGGCCCCCGCGAAGAAGTCGAGGTCGTTCAGCGTGGAGTCGGAGTTGTTGAGGACGTTCAGCGAGAACTTGTGCCAGCCGCTGCCCGCCGCGATCTTGCCCGGCAGACCGGTGATGCTGACGTCGACCTTGGAGTCCTTGCACTCGTCGACCGGTCCGTCGGAGGGCGACGGGTCCTCGCTCGGCTCGGCCGACGTGGAGGACGTGGGCTTGCCCGACTCGCTCGCGGGGGCGCTGGTGGTCGGCGCCGAGCTGGACGCCGGGGCGCTCGGCTTGGCCGTGTCGGTCGGTTGACCGGTGTCGGTCGCCGTCGCCGAGGCCGTGTCGCTCGGCGTTTCGGTCGGCGTCTCGGACACGGTCTCGGTGGCGCTGGTGGCCGGCGTCTCCTCCGCAAACGCGGGGGGCGCGGACAGCAGCGCAAGGGGTGCGAGGACCGCGGTGGCGGCCGCAACGCCCATGGCACGACGAAGCTTCATGACGACCTCAAGGGAGTCCAGTCCGATGGGAGGGCTTCGCGTGTGGGGCGCGGGTGTGGCCCTAGGTTCGCCTGGTTGGATCCGTGAAGCCTGTGAATGGTTGTGCCGGCACTCACAGAATTCTTATGTGGCCTACGTCACTCACTCGCGACGGGTGGCAGTTCACGGGGGTCGGATTTTTTACGTGTCCGGGTCACGTACGCTCTGCTGCTCGGTAGGCGATGCACATGACAGCCGTCGACGAGCAGCACCTCGACGAGCCCCCAAGAACCCTGAGCAGAAAGGCGTCCGCGCCGTGGTCGACAGACCGTCCGAAGAGCGGAGTTCCGGTTCCGGCGAGGAGCCTTCCATACCCGACGACGTGTGGGACAAGTTCCTCAAGGACACCGAGGCAGAGCTCGCTTCCGCCCCCAAGGAGCCCTCCGCCCGCGCCCGCATGGTCGCCGAGCGGCTGCGGCAGCAGGACGCGCGCGGCGAGAGCCCGGAGAGCTGGCGCGCCGGCCCGGCCCGCCCCGAACGGCGCCGCCGCGTCTGGCCGGTGCTCGGCGTCCTCCTCGCCGCCGCCGTGGCCGTCGTGGCCGTGAAACCGTCGGTCATCCCCGGCGACCCCTTCGCCACGAAGGCCCACGAGGGGCCCTCCGCCTCCCCGCTCCCGGCGGAGACCGCGGCCCCCACCGCCCCGCCCTCCCCGGCCGACTCCAAAACCCCCTCCCTCGCCCGGCCGTTCGCCGGCTCCCCGGCCGAGCGCTGGGCCGACGGCGCGGCGGGCATCGTCCTGCCGAAGGCGACCCCCGTGGGCACGCTCTCCAAGGCTCAGGTCGAGCAGGCCCTGCAGCAGACCAGAACCCTCCTGGTCGACGCGAACCTCAACTCGGCCACCCTGCGCGGCGAACGCCCCGCCACCGCGCTCGGCGTGATCGAGCCACGGCAGACGGAACTCCTCACACGGCTCGACACCGCCTTGGCCAAGCCGGACGAGAAGCACGACCCGCTGTCCATGTTCAGCCGCTTCGACCCGGCGGAGATCAAACTCGTCGGCGACGTGATCAAGACCCGTGGCCGCATCACCTTCAAAGCCGGCGAACAGTCCTCCGTCGCCGTGCACGCCGACTACACCTTCGTCTACCCGGTCGTCCGCACCGGCGGCTCGAAGGAGGTCACCCGCACCATCGTGCGCCGCGTCCTCGACATCCAGATGTCCGACCCGGCCCGCTACAAGGTGACCCCCGGCAAGATCACCATCCGCCGCTACGACCGCGACATCGGCAACTCCGCCTGTGACGTCTACGACGGCTACCTGCACCCGGAGTTCACGTCGGACACCCCGACAGGCGCCCCTCCCACGGGCCCGACCACGGACCCGTACGACCGCAGCAAGGGCATCGACGACGACCGCACGAGGGGCTGCGGGACGGTGTCCAGGGTCTGACCGCTGCCCGGACATGCGAAGGGCCCCGCGGGCTTTGGGCCGCGGGGCCCTTCTCCGTCAGCACCGACGTCAGGGCAGCGTCGGTGCCTGGGGAGCGGCGCCGGGGGGTTGCGCCGCTTGTCCGTTGTGCCCTGGGTCGCCGCCCCGGCGCATTCGGGGCGCGCGGATGGTCTCGACCTCTGACGGTACGGAAGTGCAAGCAATGCAGGTGTCTGTGGCGGGACTTGGGGCTTTCTACGCATCGTGCTGGATGGACGGGGCGTACGCAACCGTTTGACCCAGGGTTGTGCATTTTTGCATTTTCCGCCGGTCGGCCCCGGGCGTCCCCGGGGCCGACCGTTTACTTGGGTGACCGGGCTGCTGTCCCCTGCCGTCCGGCCACAACCCTGGAGTGAGGTCCCACGACGTCCGGCACGACCCGTACGTCTCATCACTCCAGCAAGCCACGCGTGGTTCTTTCGGGCCCGCCCCTGGCTGGCACGGACACCACCACCAACGAAGGGGTTCGCCGGGCGGTCACGCGCCGTACGGGTTAAAGGGGCTGCGAACTCAGATGCGACCGCGGCACAGTTCGAGCAGCGTCATGGCGAGGGACGTACCGGGCTTGCCGAGGGCCTCGCTGTAGTGGCCGAGGACCTCCATCTCGCGGGACAGGTTCACGCGCCGCCCGCCGGAGGCGATGCGGGCCTCCTGGATGACGGCGGAGACGGCCATCCGTTCCTGGATCAGACCGATGATCCGGTCGTCGAGCGCGTCGATGCGCTCCCGCGCACCGGTGATCACACCGGCGGCCTCGGGAGTACGGGCACCGGTCTTGTCCGAGGCGTTCGTCTCAGCTGCGGTGGCGGTCATGTCGGGGGCTCCTCGTCGGGTGGGTCGGATGCGGTGCCCCGGAGCGGCAGGACCCGGAAAACGACAGGCGCCCCGGGCCTTGTCGGCCCGGGGCGCCTGGGAAGTCGCTTGTCAGTAGCTCAAGCAGCACGACCATGGCAGCCGGCGGGCCGGTTGCCATAGGTAAAGACGAAGGTCTGGTGCGTGAGCATGGGGCCAGTATGCCGGGCATGACGGTGTGGTCCAACCTGGTTCGCATCGTGAGACTTGGGCGGGTGATGTCAGCCTGTCCGGCGTTTGAGGACGAGGCCGTTCAGGCCGAAAGCGGGGGTCTGGGGGCGGCAGCCCCCAGCAGACGGCGAGGTCACCGCGCGGCCACCCCGGTAGACTCGGCAAGCAAAGACCCCGCCCAACCGCCGGAAGGCACCCCGTGTCATCAGCGACCCCCGCCGCCGCCGCTCCCGACACCGTCCTGGTCGTCGACTTCGGCGCGCAGTACGCCCAGCTCATCGCCCGTCGCGTCCGCGAGGCCCGGGTCTACAGCGAGATCGTGCCGAGCACCATGCCGGTCGCGGAGATGCTCGCCAAGAACCCGGCGGCGATCATCCTCTCCGGCGGCCCCTCGTCGGTCTACGCGGAGGGCGCCCCGCGCCTCGACCGCGAGATCTTCGAGTCCGGCGTCCCCGTCTTCGGCATGTGCTACGGCTTCCAGCTGATGGCCACGACCCTCGGCGGCACCGTCGACAACACCGGCGCCCGCGAGTACGGCCGTACGCCTCTGCACGTATCGAAGTCCGGCTCGACGCTCTTCGAGGGCACCCCGGACGAGCAGTCCGTCTGGATGTCGCACGGCGACGCCTGCTCCGCCGCCCCCGAGGGCTTCACCGTCACGGCCTCCACGGACGTCGTCCCGGTCGCCGCCTTCGAGAACGACGAGAAGAAGCTGTACGGCGTCCAGTACCACCCGGAGGTCATGCACTCGACGCACGGCCAGCAGGTACTGGAGCACTTCCTGTACCGGGGTGCCGGGCTCACGCCCTCCTGGACCACCGGGAACGTCATCGACGAGCAGGTCGCCGCGATCCGCGAGCAGGTCGGCGACCGGCGCGCCATCTGCGGTCTGTCCGGCGGCGTCGACTCCGCCGTGGCCGCCGCCCTCGTGCAGAAGGCCATCGGCTCCCAGCTGACCTGCGTTTACGTCGACCACGGTCTGATGCGCAAGGGCGAGACCGAGCAGGTCGAGAAGGACTTCGTGGCCGCGACCGGCGTCCAGCTGAAGGTCGTCGACGCGGAGGAGCGGTTCCTCAAGGCGCTCGCCGGGGTCTCCGACCCCGAGGAGAAGCGGAAGATCATCGGCCGCGAGTTCATCCGGGTCTTCGAGCAGGCCCAGGCGGAGATCATCGCGGACGCGGGTCCGGCGGTGGAGTTCCTGGTGCAGGGCACGCTCTACCCGGACGTGGTCGAGTCCGGCGGCGGCACCGGCACCGCCAACATCAAGTCCCACCACAACGTCGGCGGCCTCCCCGAGGACCTCGAGTTCCAGCTCATCGAGCCGCTGCGCAAGCTCTTCAAGGACGAGGTCCGGATGGTCGGCCAGGAGCTCGGGCTCCCGGACGAGATCGTCCAGCGTCAGCCCTTCCCGGGCCCCGGCCTCGGCATCCGTATCGTCGGCGAGGTGACGAAGGAGCGTCTGGACCTGCTCCGCGAGGCCGACGCCATCGCCCGCGAGGAGCTGACGGCGGCCGGCCTCGACCGCGACATCTGGCAGTGCCCGGTGGTCCTGCTCGCGGACGTCCGCTCGGTCGGCGTCCAGGGCGACGGCCGGACCTACGGCCACCCGATCGTCCTGCGCCCGGTCTCCTCCGAGGACGCCATGACGGCGGACTGGTCGCGCCTGCCGTACGACGTCCTCGCGAAGATCTCGACACGGATCACGAACGAGGTCGCGGACGTCAACCGGGTCGTCCTCGACGTGACGTCGAAGCCGCCGGGCACCATCGAGTGGGAGTAGAACCTAGGTGCGCTTGATCGTGCGCACGGGTTCACCGGGCTTCCAGACCTGGACGACGAGGTACTTCTCGTCCTCCACATAGGTCCGCACGACCTCGGTCAGCTCGGTACGGAAGAGGTGGAACGGCTCCGGCGGTTCCACCTCTTTGCTGTACGCCGCCTTCGCCTCGCCGTCCTCGACGCCGATCGCCCGCCCGCTGATCCGCACGTCACCGCCGCCCATGGTGGTGCCCGGCCCCGGATTCGCCTGGAGCGCGAAGCGCGGGTCGCGGTTCAGGTCGAGGGCCTTGAGCGAGTCGGGCATCATGCCGAGCCACAGCTCACCGTCGAGAAAACGCACCTCGAGACCGGTGGTGCGCGGCGACCCGTCCTTGCGGAGGGTGGCGAGAACGTGGTGGGTGAAGGCGCCGAAGCGTTCCTCGACGGTCCGGGCCAGATCCGGTTCGGCGGCGAGGAAAGCCGCCCAGTTCGCTGTCATACGGCGAGTGTGACGCCGATACCCGACACCTTCTGTCGGGTATCCGTGGGGGCACCACACCTGTCCGCGCGCGCCCCCGCAACGGTTGCGCGCGTCATCTTTACAGAACATCTCTGTTCTCCTGGGCTGACCGACGGTAACTTCCGCCCCGTAGAGCAACCCAGTGCTGGAGGACACATGCACGGGACCCCCGGGACCGGGCCCACCCCGCCGCCCGCCCTTCCGAGTGACCGGCTGCAGTTCGCGATGCCGCCGATGCACGACTCGGTCGACGACGAGCGCCGCCATCGCAAGGAGCGGCTCGCGGGCGCGCTGCGGGTCTTCGGGCGGCTCGGCTTCGAGGACGGCGTCTCGGGGCACATCACCGCCCGTGACCCGGAGTACAGCGACTGCTTCTGGGTCAACCCGTTCGGGATGCCGTTCAAGCACGTCACCGTGAGCGACCTGGTGCTCGCCAACTCGGAGGGCCAGGTGATCGAAGGGCGCTACCACGTCAACCAGGCCGCCTTCACCGTTCACGCCCAGGTCCACGCGGCCCGCCCGGACGTCGTGGCCGTCGCCCACTGCCACTCGGTGCACGGCAGGGCCCTGTCCGCACTCGGCGACCTGCTCGACCCGATCACCCAGGAGAGCTGCGCCTTCTACGAGGACCACGCCCTCTACGACGCCTACACCGGCGTCGCCGTCGACGCCGAGGAGGGCCGCCGTATCGCCTCCGCGCTCGGCTCCCGCAAAGCGCTGGTGCTGCGCAACCACGGGCTGCTGACGGTCGGCGACTCGGTGGACGCGGCGGCCTGGTGGTTCCTGTCCATGGAACGCTCCGCCCAGGTGCAGCTGACCGCCAAGGCCGCCGGACGCCCCCTGCTCATCGACCACAGGGCGGCGGTGGCGACCCGCGAGCAGCTCGGCGGCGACCTGGTGGCATGGATCAACTACCAGCCGCTGTGGCAGGACATCAGCCGCAGCGAGCCGGATCTGCTGTCCTAGGGCTGCTGTCCTGGGGGCTCAGAAGCCCCGTAGCACCGCTGCCTTCGTCATCGCGAACTCCTCGTCCGTGAGCACCCCCTCACGGTGCAGCTCGCCCAACTCCCGCAGCCGCCGCAGGAGTACGTCGTGGTGGTCGGCCGCGGGCGGCACGGCCGCCGTCGGCTGCCGCCTCTCCGCGTACTGGCCGCCGCCCCGGGTGGACGGATGCGGCAGGCGCGCGGTGATCGCCGTGGCGACGAGCGCGGTGAGCAGGTCACGGCGGGCGCTGCCCCACAGGTCCAGGGCGTACGGGTCCTTCTCCGGCGGCAGTTTGGAGAACACCGTCTCGCGGGTCACGAAGCGCAGGAAGCCGTCCTCGTAACCGGAGTTGGGCAGCCACTCGACCTGCACGAGGTCGCCGACGGCGATGATGCGCGGCCCGGTCGCCCGCTTCACGCGGTCGGAGGTGTCGGCCCAGTCGATGCGCACCTGCGTGCCGTCGAAGGAGACGGTGCCGTCGGAGGACCGTACCGACACCGGGACGGGCGGCCCCGGCAGCAGATACGCCTTGGTCGGCTCCTTCGGGATCTCGTCGAGCAGCAGGGCCTGGCGGATCTCCTCGGCGACATACTCGGCGACCCCCGCCCGGTCCACGTCCACCACCAGCCGGTACGGGTCGGCCGGATCCGGCAGCCGGCCGCCGGTCGCCTGGAGCAGCGGGTCGGCGCCCTCACGCAGCCGTATCCGCAGCCGTCCGCGCTTGCGCTCCGGTTCGAAGACCACGCCCGCGACGGCTTCGAGGGGCACCGCGACCTCCCCGTACGTCTGCCGGAACAGCGGCACGGAGCGGTGGAGACCCGGCGTGATCCTGACCGTGGTGCCGTCGAAGGCCCAGGTCCCGTCCCGCTGGATGATCTCGGCCATGGAGAAATTCTCGCAGCCGGGTCAACACGGTGGCTGCACTTCACTCCGGGCTGACCAGACCTGCCGGGCGGGGGTGGCGTGGCGTAGGGCACAATTCGCTGTCATCACACGGGTGGTACAGGGCGGCGGCCGACTGCTGGGCAGGGCCGCGGGCCGCAGGGGTTGCGGGGAAGGCGGGCGGCGGGCGTGGCGGTGCAGGAGGCGAGAGGCGGCGCGGACGCGGGCGCCCGCAGAGGTGCGCACGGGGGCGGCTGCACCTGCGGGGACTGCCCGCACGGGGCGCGCGAGGGGCACCGGCGTGCGGTCGCCGAATTCCTGCTGATGCGCGACGGTTTCGCGGCCGGGCAGGGGCTGCCCGCCGCGGTGGCGCACTCGGCCTCGGCCTCCCGCCAGTGGGTCTCGGAGGAGCTCACCCAGTCCGCGGAACTCGTCGCCGAACGCGGCCGCGCCGAGGGCGAGGCCTGGCTGTCCCGTCTGTGGCAGCGGACGGTGTGGGTGGTGTGGGCACTGGTGGTGGTGTTGCTGCTGGTGCAGTCGCTCACGGCCATCGGCGCGGGCTGGACGACGGCCCGCACGGCGGGGCTGCTCGCAGCGGTGGTCGTGGGCGGGGTGCTGACCGCCGCGTCCTGGTTCCACCGGGCGCGCGGCGGTGTGCTGGCTCCCGTCGTCGGTGAGGACAACCGCCTGTCCACGTCCCGCACGGTGGCGGCGGCCTGGGTGCTGTTCGTCGCCTACGCCGTGCTGCTCCTGGCCGGCCGCCTCGCCGCTGCCTCCGACCACGCGGAGCGCGACGCCGTGATCTCCGGTCTCGAACTGGCCCGCGGCGCCGGCCTCGTCACCGTCCTCGCCGTCGTGTGCGGCATCGCGGTGCTGGTGCGGCGTGTGGTGGGGCTGCGGATCCTGGGGCAGCGGCTGCAGAAGGTACGGGCTGACCGGCCCCGGGCGGCGGACCTGCTGACCGACGACTCGGGGCGGGGCACCTTCGCCGACATCCAGTACGTCGTGATCAGCGCCGTCGCCGTCCTGTTCGCCGCGGTACGGCTGGCCCGCCGCCCGGACCAGCTGCCGGACCTTCCCTGGGGTCTCGCGGTGGTGGTGCTGGTGTCGGCGGCGACCTATGTGGCCGCCAAGTACGCGGAGGGCGGCCGCCCGGTGATCCTCTCCGTGGTGCGCGCCCGGGAGGCCGGCGACCTCGACGCGCCCATCCGCACGGGCGACGACATCGAGATCCGCGGCGCGGGCTTCGTCCCGCCGGGCGCCCAGGGCGCCGACCGGCTGACGCGGATGGTGGTCCGCATCGGCGCGGTGAACGTCCATGTGCCCCTCGTCCCGGTGACCGGCGGCTTCAGCAACCCGACGGACGCGGCACTGACCGTGCCCGTGCCCGCGGAGGTGGAACCCGGGAGGGTCGAGGTGCAAGTAGTGACGGCAGCGGGGGTAGAGACGAATAGGTACGCGATTGATGTGACGGACTGAACTGATCCTGACGACGACCGTGACGGACCGAATGGGACACCCCTCTCGACGCGGGCACCGGTGCTGAAATCGGCACGAACGCATTGAGCGCACCGTCCTTGACGTACGTATCGTCTTGTGAGGGTCCCGGCACCGCGGGCGAGAGGCGACAGCGATGACTCACGGCATGCGCACGGACACGCACACCCCGTACCTCGACGGCGACCGGAGCTGGCGCGATTCCGCCACCCGACACGCCCTCCTTCCGCTCCGCGTCTTCCTCGGCGTCACCTTCATCTACGCCGGGCTGGACAAGCTCACCAACAGCGCGTTCATGAAGAGCTCCGGTTCCGGCTCCATCGGCGAGATGATGCGCAACGTCCGCGACTCCTCCGCCATCCCGGCCATGGTCGACATGGCCCTGAAGAACCCCGTGGGCTTCGGCTACGCGATCGCCCTGGGCGAGTTGGCGGTCGGCATCGGCACCCTGATCGGCCTGTTCGCGCGCCTGGCAGCGCTCGGCGGCGCACTGATCTCCCTCAGCCTGTGGCTGACCGTGAGCTGGCAGTCCGACCCGTACTACTACGGCAACGACCTCGCCTACCTGATGGCCTGGCTCCCCCTCGTCCTCGCGGGCGCCGCCACGTTCTCCCTGGACGCCGCACTCCGCGCGCGGCGCAGGCAACGGGCGGCAGGTTACCGGTAGCTCCTGGTCGGCGGGGGCTACCGGCGACGAAGCACTCCGCCCCGACCTGAGCCGAGCCGCCTTGGGGTGCGGTGTGACGGCTCCGGACGGGGCGGCCGTGCGGCTGCTTGCCTGGTCATGGCTCCGGACGGGGCGTCGGGGTTGTGGCTGTTGGCTTGCAGTCGGTGCCGCCGCGTCTGGGGGCCATGTCTTTGGGTATGGCGGCCGTGCCCTCCGTCTGCCCGCGCCGCGTCCCCCCTGGCTTGCAGCCGACGGCCGCCCGCATGTCCGGCCATGTGTCTGGGTGGGGGGCGTGCCGTCCCTGTGCCTGGTCATGTTTCTGGGCGTGGAGCCGCCGCCACCTCCGGAGCCCGGGTCATGTCCCCGGTGCGTTCAGCTCTGCCTCACTCGCCCCCTTTCCGGGCACCGCCGCCCGGCGACGCCGTATGCCCCGGGCCACTGCTCCCGCCACGCCGGCCAGGCAGAGGCCGACCGTGACGACCGGGATCACCGCGAACCACGGTGTCTCCCACAGGCCACCCGCGTCACCGGCGTACATGGCGCCCGCGAGGGCGAGGAAGGCGCCGGCGACCAGCTTCCCCGGCTGGAACTCATGACGCAGCACGGCTCACCTCCGCCTGTCCGAGACCGACCTGGAGCTCGAGGTCGAGCGTGCCGGTGTTCTTGCCGCCCGAGACCGGCGGCAGGGTCACTTCCTTGTGCTTGCCCGGCTCCACGTCCACGTCTCCCGGCTTGTCGCCCGGCAGCTGGATGTCGCCCACCCCCACATCGATGCTCAGCTTCACGGTCACGTCCTTCGGCACGATCACCTTCAGTCGGCCCATGCCGACATCGGCCCTCGTCCTCACCGTCTGCCCCCGGGCCGGGTGCAACCGGCTCAGGTCCAGGGTGCCGACGCCACTGCCGACGTCGTATTTCTTCTGCACGTCCGCCACCGCGGCCGGCTGCCAGGTCGTGCGTATCCAGTGCGTGCCGACGTCCTTGGGCAGGGCCGCCGAGCCGGCGAGCAGGGCCGCCGTGATGATGGCGAGGAAGACCGACCCCGCGCCCGTACGCCCCAGGAACGCGCTGACCGCGATGCCCAGGCCGAGGACCAGAAGCGCGCACGACAGACCGGTCTGCAGGCTGGTGCCGAGCGCATGGTCGTCCCAGGTCAGTCCGGTGCCGAGGCCGCCGGCGAGCAGGGCGAGCAGGAAGACCCAGCCGCCGATCCAGCGGGGGCCGCGCGGTCTGGGCGCCGGGGAGCGCGGTGTGCGGATGTCCGCGCGGTTGTTCCAGGACGTGCCGAGGCTGATGTTGACCGCCGCCGCGATGTCCCGGTCGCGGGAGTCCTGGGGGCCCCACAGATAGCCCGTGCCGCCGACATGCGTGCCGTCCTTGACGATGGGGTCGCGCCACCAGGAGGGGTAGGTGATCATGACCGGCGGTGCCTGGGCCTCCGGCGGGGCGTCGGCGACTGCCTGCGCGGCCAGCGGGTCGGGGTCGGGGGCGCCGCGCTGCCGCGACCAGTACCCGGCGCCCGCGAGGAGCAGGGAGAGGACGACGGCGAAGGCCAGCACCCCGCCGTTCTTCAGCAAGGTCAGGAACACCCCGCAGCCGACCAGCGCGAACATCACCGCGGTCAGCGCCTGGCCGTCGACGCGTCCGGTGAGCAGCTTGCGGACCTCGTTCTCCTCCTCGTCCTCGTACGGGATGAGGAGCCAGGCGAAGCCGTAGAAGAGCAAGCCGATGCCGCCGGTCGCGGAGAGCACCGCGAGGGTGATCCGGAAGATCACCGGATCCATGTCGCACTGCCGCCCGAGCCCGGCACAGACCCCGGCAAGCACCTTGTACCGGCGGTCGCGGCGGAACCTGCGGGGAGCCTCTGTGCCCTCCGCGCCCGCAACCCCCTCTTCCTGCGCGCCCGCCCGCCCGTGCGCGCGCGAGCCCGCGTCCGCGGCGGGCGCGGCATCCTGCGGCCCGGCGCCCGGAGCGGGGCGCGGGCCGGAGCCGGGTCCCGGACCCGTCGCGGCGCGCTCGTGATCTGTCATGGGTCCATGGTGACGGCCGAGCCGCTCCGACGGGAGTCGGTACGACCCTGGCCGGACCCTGATATCGCCCCTGAGCCGCCGCCCGGGAACCGTTCGACGGGGCCTCGGTTCGAAGATCAGGGGTGTCTCGGGGGTCGACCCTGATGCCCCCGTCCTCCGCCCGTGTGAGTATCGATGGCATGCCGGAAGCCGCTGCAGCGCCACTCGTCGAACCGCGGCCGCCGCGCAAGCTCTACCGCAGCAGCGACGGACGCTGGCTCGGTGGCGTGGCGCGGGGGCTCGCCGGGCATCTCGGGCTGCCGGTCATCTGGGTGCGGCTCGTGTTCGTCGGCCTGTTCATGGCGGACGGCCTCGGTGCGCTGCTGTATGCCGCGTTCTGGTTCTTCGTGCCGCTCGGCGTCGGAGGCGTCGGCGGTCAGAAACCCCCGTCGCTGGTCAGCACCGAAACCTCGCCGGACGGCCGGCGCAGACTGGTCGCCCGCAAGCCGGACAAGGGCCAGATCGTCGCCCTGCTCCTCATGGTCGTGGTGGCCATGGTCTTCGTGGGCAATGTGAAGGTGGGCGGCGGAGCCAAGGCCTACCTCTGGCCCGCCGTCCTCGTCGGCGCGGGCGTCGCCCTCGTCTGGCGCCAGGCGGACAACGCCCGCCGGGCCCGCTGGGTCGAGGTCGGCAGCCGCCGCCGCACGCTCACCCTGCTGCGCGCGGCGGGCGGTGTCCTCCTCGTCACCGCCGGCGTCTCCGGCATCTTCGTGCTCCAGGGCTCCGCCGCCCACCTCGGCTCCGTCCTGCAGGCGGCCCTCGCGGTCCTCGTCGGGATAACGCTCCTCGCGGGGCCCTACCTCGTCCGCATGACCCAGGACCTCTCCGAGGAGCGCCTGATGCGCATCCGTGCGCAGGAGCGCGCCGAGGTCGCCGCCCATGTCCACGACTCCGTGCTGCACACCCTGACCCTGATCCAGCGCAACGCGGAGAACGCGAACGAGGTGCGCCGCCTCGCTCGCGCCCAGGAGCGCGACCTGCGCACCTGGCTCTACAAGCCGGAGGGCACCGGCAAGGACGAGGCCGACGAACCCACCGACCTGGCCGACGCGGTGCGGCGCAACGCCGCGGAGGTGGAGGACAAGCACGGCGTCCCCATAGAGGTCGTCATCGTCGGCGACTGCCCGCTCGACGAGAGGATCTCCGCGCAGATGCAGGCCGCGCGCGAGGCGATGGTGAACGCCGCCAAGTACGGTGGCGAGGGCGGCGCCGTACAGGTCTACGCCGAAGTCGAGGGAAGGACCGTCTTCGTGTCGGTCCGGGACCGTGGCCCCGGCTTCGACCTGGACTCGATACCCGCCGACCGCATGGGCGTCAGAGAATCGATCATCGGCCGCATGGAGCGCCACGGCGGTACGGCGCGGCTGCGCGCGGTGCCGGACGGCGGCACGGAGGTCGAGCTGGAGATGGAGAGGGCGGAGAAGACGTGATGAGCGACCCGACCGAGGCGAACGCGGAGCCTGTGGAGCCGACGGCCGGCGGTGGCGCGGGCGAGCGGCACGTGCGTGTGGTCCTCGTCGACGACCACCGTATGTTCCGTACGGGCGTCCAGGCCGAGATCGGCCAGACCGAGCAGACCGGAGTCGAGGTCGTCGGTGAGGCCGCCGACGTCGACCAGGCGGTCACGGTCATCACCGCGACCCGTCCCGAGGTGGTTCTCCTCGACGTCCATCTCCCGGGTGGTGGCGGCGTCGAAGTCCTGCGCCGCTGCGCCGCGTTGATGGCCGACGCCGAGCAGCCGGTCCGATTCCTCGCGCTGTCCGTGTCGGACGCGGCGGAGGACGTGATCGGCGTGATCCGGGGAGGCGCGCGCGGCTACGTCACCAAGACGATCACCGGCACGGACCTCGTCAACTCCATCTTCCGTGTGCAGGAGGGCGACGCCGTCTTCTCGCCGCGCCTGGCCGGCTTCGTCCTCGACGCCTTCGCCTCCACCGACGCCCCACCGGTCGACGAGGACCTCGACCGTCTCACCCAGCGTGAGCGGGAGGTGCTGCGTCTGATCGCCCGGGGGTATGCGTACAAGGAGATCGCCAAGCAGCTGTTCATCTCCGTGAAGACGGTCGAGTCCCATGTCTCGGCGGTCCTGCGGAAGCTGCAGCTGTCGAACCGGCACGAGCTGACCCGGTGGGCGACGGCGCGGCGGCTGGTCTGAGAGCGTCTGCCCGCAGCTCACACCACCCGCGTGGCCCCCGCGAACGGCATCTCGTCGATCGGCGCGATCCGCACCGGCGCCGACGGGTTCGGGGCGTGGATCATCATGCCGTTGCCGACGTAGATGCCGACGTGGCTGATGCCGGAGTAGAAGAACACCAGGTCGCCCGGGGCAAGTTCGGCGCGGGAGACGCGGCGTCCGGCGCCGATCTGGGCGTAGGTCGTGCGGGGCAGGGAGATGCCCGCGGAGCGGTAGGCGGCCTGGACGAGGCCCGAGCAGTCGAACGCGTCCGGGCCGGTCGCCCCCCACACATACGGGCTGCCCAGCTTGGAGTACGCATACGAGAGGGCCGCCGCGGCACGCGAGTCGGGCGCCTCGGCGGTCGCGGAGCCGAGGGACGCGAGGCCGTCCCGGCCACCCGCCGCGGAACGTGAGGCGCGGTCGGTGCCGTCCCCGAGCCGAGCGCGCTCCGCGGCCGACAGCCGGGCCACCAGCCGCCGCGCCGTATCCAGCTTCCCGGTGATCGTCTTCTCGTCCTGCTTCAGCTCCGCCTGCCGCGACCTGAGTCCGGCCAGCTCGATGCGAGCGGCCCCGCGCAACTGCTCGATCTCCCGCAGCTGTTCCCGTACGTCCGCCACGGCCGCCGCCTGCCGGGTGCCCGCCCGGTCGACGAACTCGGCGCCCTCGAGATAGCGGTCCGGGTCGTCCGACAGCGCGAGTTGCAGGGCCGGGTCGAGACCGCCGTCCCGGTACTGCGCCGCGGCCATCGAACCCAGCTCGTCCCGCGCCGAGTTGAGTCTGTCCGTCTTGCGCGCCGCCTCGTCCCGCAGTGTCGACAGCCGCCGCTCGGCGGCATCCGCCTGCTCCTTCGCCCCGTCGTACTTCTCGGTGGCGGCCTCAGCCTCCTGGTACAGCTTGTCCACCTCGGCCCTGACCTGCGTCGGCGTCAGGTCCGGCTCGGCGTGCCCGGTCCCGTCGAAGCCCGTCGCGGTCGCAGCGCCCGCCACGGCGATCGTGAACGCCGTCCGGGCCGAACTGCCGTTGAACGAGCGCCGACTGGGCCTGCGGTGCGCTGCCACGTGGACTGCCCGTCCTTTCGTACGACCACCCGTTCCGGGGCGGTTTACGCGTCCGGCGGCGGCCTGCACAGGGGGAGCGGGCCGCCGCCGGACCTTCTCGGCGGTGGTGGCCGACTGCCGCCCCTGGCCCGGGCGGCGGTGGGGAGCCGGTCACCTGGTGGAGGACGCTAAACCTGTCTGTGTCGGCTCGGTAACGCGATGTGCGGAAGTGCCCCGGGCGGATCGCCGAGTGACCGTATGCGGGCGTGATCCAGGACTCGCGCCGTCGACTTCACGCAGGGCGCTGACCGATGTGGCCGTTCCGGAACACGGGTGGGTGGCGGAGTGCTACGGGCCGCATATATGCAGGGGCCACCTGTGAAGGACGGGTCGGTGTCGGGCGCCCCATGGGCCCCTGTCTAAGCTCCGGCCCCATGGACGTACTCATCCATCTCTTCGTCGGCCTGCACATCATCGGCATCGCCGCGCTCCTCGGCGGCTTCCTCACCCAGATGAAGGCGATGGGCCGCGGAGAGGCCCGCTTCGTCCCGGCGATGCTGCACGGCGCGCTGACGATGCTGGTCACCGGCGCGATCCTGGTCGGCCTCAACCAGGCCGACGACCATCACGTCAACAACATCAAGATCGGCGTGAAGCTGGCCCTGCTGATCGTGATCCTCGGCCTGGTCTATGTGAAGCGGGACGACGAGAAGATCGACAAGAGCCTGTTCGGACTGGTGGGCCTGCTCACCACGGCGAACGTCTTCATCGCGGTGCTCTGGACCTGATGCCGGCGCGGGCCGCGGCCACGGCGCCCGCGGCGACGGCCAGCCAGGCCGCCACCGCGATCCACAGCAGTACCTCCCCGGGCCCTTCGAGTCGCGGGGCGTCGAGGGCGGCGGCGACGGACAGCACGGCCGCAGCCGTCATCCCCAGCGGGAAAACGGTCGCCCAGCGCCGCACGTCGTAGCCGCGCCGCGGCCGCACCGCCTCGGCGACGAGCAGTACGGCGTACCAGGCCAGGTCGAGCACGAGCAGCGCCAGGGTGACGGCGCGCAGGACGCCGCGGTCGTCGTCGTTCCAGAGGTACAGGCGCGCGCTGTCCGCCGCGACGAGCTCCGATCCGGCGAGGGCCGAGATGGCGAGCGCGCCGCCCGCCACCCACTGGTCGCCCAGCCCTTCCGTCACCTGTCGCAGATCGAAGAGGGCCAGCGCGCAGCCGTAGAGGACGAGCCCGAGCCAGAACAGCACGAGTGCCGCACGGGCGAGCCATGCCGTCGCCTGGGCTCCGGCGAGCGTGGCGCCGAGCACCGCGAGTCCCTGAGTGGCCACGCAGCACAGGAACACCCCGCCCGGCATACGACGCCGCCAGTGCCGTGCGACCTGCACCAGCAGCAATGGCCACAGCACGGCCGCCAGCGCGAGCAGGGCCTCGGCGAGGGTCTGCCGCCCGAGGGCCGAGAACCGGGTCCCGAGCACGGCGGTCGCCGCCACGGCGGTCAGCGCCCCCGGCGTCCCCGCCTCCGCCCGCCACCTCTCCGGTTCCCGCACCAGACGGACGCCGAAGCCCGCCGCAAGCACCGCCCAGGCGACACAGGCCAGGCCCAGGACGACCCGCGACAGCGCCTCGTACCCCGTCAGATGCAGCCCGACCGACACGATGCCGGTCGCCAGCACGGCGGCCCCGGCCGCCGGCGAACGCTGCGCCCACCAGGCGCGGAGGAAGGTCGGGACGGACATGGGGCCGATGCTAGGGAGTGCCGCGCGGGTTGGGGACGGGCCACGCGCGCGTGCCTCGCAAACTGCCCCGCACGCGCGCGTGCACTGCTCTCCGGTGCCTCAGGCCGGCCGCACCACGCTGTGGATGATCGATGCGCCGCCGTAGTAGATCGACTCCTCGCGGACGTACGCGCCGGGCTTCGGGGCGTGGATCATCATGCCGTTGCCGATGTAGATGCCGACGTGGCTGATGTCGTCGTAGAAGAAGATCAGGTCGCCGGGCTGCGCGTCGGTGAGGGAGACCGTGGTGCCGGCGTTCACCTGGTCGTAGGTGGTGCGCGGGAGGTCGACGCCCGCGGCCTTCCAGGCGGCCTGGGTGAGGCCGGAGCAGTCGTAGGAGCCGGGGCCGGTGGCGCCCCAGACATACGGCTTGCCGATCTGCGCACGGGCGAAGGCGAGCGCCTTCTCGGCCTTGGTGGCGTACGAGGAGTCGCTGGTGGAGGTGGATCCCGAGCCCGAGGAGGAGCCGCTGTCCTGGGCCGCGGCCTCTTCCTTGGCCTTCTCCGCCGCCGCCTGCTGTTTCGCCAGCTCAGCGGCCTTGCGCGCGGCCTCCTCCTCCTTCTGCTTCTGGATCGCCGCGAGCCGCGCCTTCTCCTCGGCGGTCAGCTTCGACAGCAGTTCGCGCGCGTCGGAGAGCTTCTTCTGCACCGTGGACTTGGCGGTCTGCAGGTCGCTCTGCGTCTCGGTGAGCGTCTGAAGGCTCTTGGACGCCTCCTGGCGCTTCGTCATCGTCGCGGACTGCTCGGTGAAGTAGTCGTCGACCGCGCTCTTCTGACGTGAGGTCAGCCGCCCCATCAGCTGCGTCTGGTCGAAGTAGTCCTGCGGGGAGTCCGCGAGCAGGAAGGTCGCCGTGTCGGGGGCGGCGGCGCCCGTCCGGTACTGGGCCGCGGCGAAGGAACCGAGCTGCTCCCGCTCCGCGTTGAGCTTCTGCGTGCGCTTGGCGACGTCGTCGAGGAGGGTGTCGACGTTCTTGCGCTGCTTCGTGGTCTTCTCTTTGGCCGCGTTGTACTTCTCGGTGGCCGACTCCGCCTGGCGGTAGAGGTCGTCGACCTTCTTCTCGACTTCTTCGAGGCTGGGGTTGCCGTCGGCGGCGGGGGCGGCGTTCGCCGACTGGGACAGCAGGGCCACCGAGGTGAGGGCGGCCGTGGCGAGGGCGGGGGTGCGTATGCCTGCTACGCGTGTACCCGCGGGGCGCGACTTGCGGTGCGACGCCAAGGGAGGCGACTCCTTCCATGTTCCGCCTACCGAGTTAGCTGTCGGGTTCGGGCGGGTGGTTCGGAAGGGTTGCCCTACGGTCCGTACCCCGAAAGGGAGGAGGACCGATTCACCCCAAGGTCGGTGTGGGTCCCCGGCTCCGGATGCGCGGCGGCGCCCCGGACTCGGCGGAGGCAGCGCGGCCCGGCGACGTTCGCCGGTGGGGGTCGTGCGGCCTGCCGGAACGGTAGCCAACTCGTGTGGCCTCTGTGAAGGTTGATGTTCGATATGCCCGATACGTTTTCGTGACCTTTGGTCAGGGAGCCGCGCGCAGTCGTCAATCCGGATGGATCTGCTGCGACGTGGGCGCATTTCAACCGGAGTGATGGCGTCCGCCCGCTTCCACCTGGTTGCTGCTCGGGGGTGGTAGTCCATGAGGGGCTGTCCTCGGGGGAGCCCCTGGGGCGTGAACCTCTACCTCTCGACCTGGGTGATTGCGGACTGTGACGGCACGTTCTCGGAGGGAGAGCGGACGACAGGGGTGGCCGGCTCTGGATGATTCGGGGGTTCTGAAGATTCAGGGGTTCTAAGGCCGGGGAGGCCCGGGGAGCCCGCGGATTCCCGCGATGTTCTCAGGGCGGCGGCGGGCTGTCAGTGGGGCACCCTAGACTCGGAGAGCGATGAGCAGCCTCTTTGACGACAGCTTCCTGGCGAACCTCCAGGCCCCCCGCGGGCACGAGGAGGACCCTCCGCCGCCGCCCGAGGACGATCACGGACCGGAGCCGGTTCCGGACGATCTGTTCGGCGGGAAGTTCGACGTGCCCCCGGACCGGGAGGCCTACTACCGCAACGGCGCCCCCCGCCCGGCGATCGACCCGGCCGCGCTCCTGGACGGGCTGAACGAGAACCAGCGCGCCGCCGTCGTCCACTCCGGCACCCCCCTGCTCATCGTGGCCGGCGCAGGCTCCGGCAAGACCCGCGTGCTCACCCACCGCATCGCCTACCTCCTGGGCGAGCGGAACGTGCATCCGGGCCAGGTCCTCGCGATCACCTTCACCAACAAGGCCGCGGGCGAGATGAAGGAGCGCGTCGAGCAGCTCGTCGGCCCGCGCGCGAACGCGATGTGGGTGATGACCTTCCACAGCGCGTGCGTGCGCATCCTGCGGAGGGAGTCGAAGAAGCTCGGCTTCACCTCCTCCTTCTCGATCTACGACGCGGCCGACAGCAAGCGCCTGATGGCCCTGGTCTGCCGAGACCTGGACCTCGACCCCAAGCGCTACCCGCCGAAGTCCTTCAGCGCCAAGATCAGCAACCTGAAGAACGAGCTGATCGACGAGGAGGACTTCGCCGCCCAGGCCGCCGACGGCTTCGAGAAGACCCTCGCCCAGGCCTACGCCATGTACCAGTCGCGGCTGCGCGAGGCGAACGCCCTCGACTTCGACGACCTGATCATGACGACGGTCAACCTGTTGCGCGCCTTCCCGGACGTCGCCGAGCACTACCGCCGTCGCTTCCGGCACGTCCTGGTCGACGAGTACCAGGACACCAACCACGCCCAGTACGCGCTCGTACGGGAGCTCGTCGGCACCGGCGCGCACGACGAGGACGTACCGCCGAACGAGTACGACCTCCAGCCCGCCGAACTGTGCGTCGTGGGCGACGCCGACCAGTCGATCTACGCCTTCCGCGGTGCGACGATCCGGAACATCCTCCAGTTCGAGGAGGACTACCCGAACGCGACGACGATCCTGCTGGAGCAGAACTACCGCTCCACGCAGACCATTCTGAGCGCGGCGAACGCGGTCATCGAGCGCAACGAGTCCCGCCGCCCCAAGAACCTGTGGACGAATGCGGGCGCGGGCGCGCGCATCACCGGCTACGTCGCCGACACGGAGCACGACGAGGCCCAGTTCATCGCCGACGAGATAGACCGTCTCACGGACGCCGGCGAGACGAAGGCCGGGGACGTCGCCGTCTTCTATCGCACCAACGCCCAGTCCCGTGTCTTCGAAGAGGTCTTCATCCGGGTCGGTCTGCCCTACAAGGTCGTCGGCGGCGTCCGCTTCTACGAGCGCAAGGAGGTCCGGGACGTCCTGGCCTACCTCCGGGTGCTGGCCAACCCCGAGGACTCGGTGCCGCTGCGCCGCATCCTCAACGTCCCCAAGCGCGGCATCGGCGACCGCGCGGAGGCGATGATCGACGCACTCGCGCAGCGCGAGAAGATCAGCTTCCCGCAGGCGCTGCGCCGCGTCGACGAGGCATACGGCATGGCCGCGCGGTCGGCCAACGCCGTCAAGCGGTTCAACACGCTGATGGAGGACCTCCGCACGATCGTCGAGTCCGGCGCGGGCCCGGCGACCGTCCTGGAGGCGATCCTCGAACGCACCGGCTATCTGGCCGAGTTGCAGGCCTCCACCGACCCGCAGGACGAGACCCGCATCGAGAACCTCCAGGAACTCGCCGCCGTGGCACTGGAGTTCGAACAGGAGGCGGGCGAGGGCGAGGAGTCTCCCGGGCTCGCCGACTTCCTGGAGCGCGTCGCGCTGGTCGCCGACTCCGACCAGATCCCCGATGAGGACGAAGACGGCTCCGGAGTCATCACCCTGATGACCCTGCACACCGCCAAGGGCCTGGAGTTCCCGGTGGTCTTCCTCACCGGCATGGAGGACGGCGTCTTCCCGCACATGCGCGCCCTCGGCCAGGCCAAGGAGCTGGAGGAGGAGCGGCGGCTCGCGTACGTCGGCATCACGCGCGCGCGTGAGCGGCTGTATCTGACACGGTCGTCGCTGCGCAGCGCCTGGGGGCAGCCGTCGTACAACCCGCCCTCCCGGTTCCTGGAGGAGATTCCGGCGCAACACGTCGACTGGAAGCGGACGGGCGCTGTTGCCCCGGTCTCCTCCGGCCCGGCGTCGGGCGTGGCGGCCTCCTTGTCGTCCACCCGCTCGCGCTCGTCGGCATCGGGCGCGTCCGGCTTCGCCACGAGCCGGGCCTCCGAGAAGCCCGTGGTCTCGCTGGCCGTGGGCGACCGGGTCACACACGACCAGTTCGGCCTCGGCACGGTCGTGGCGGTGAAGGGCACGGGCGGCAACGCCGAGGCGACGATCGACTTCGGCGACACCAAGCCGAAGCGCCTGCTGCTGCGGTATGCACCGGTGGAGAAGCTGTAGGAGTAGCTACAACAGCCTGTCCGGCGTTCGAGGACGAGCCCGTTCAGGCCGAAGCGGGGGTCTGGGGGCGCAGTCCCCAGGTCTCCTACGTCGGGTCGAGCCCATGACTCCGCAGCCACGGCAGCGGGTCGATCGCCGAGCCCCCGCCCGGCCGGACCTCGAAGTGCAGGTGCGGGCCGGTCGAGTTGCCCGAGTTCCCGGAGTACGCGATCGGCGTGCCGGCCTTCACCGTCGTACCGGAGGCGACGCGATAGCTGGAGAGGTGGCAGTACCACGTCTCCGTGCCGTCCTTCGCGGTCACTATCATCATGTTCCCGTACGCACTGTTCCACTGAGTGCGGACGGTGCCGTCGGTCGCGGCCATCACCGTCGTGCCGTACGAGACCGGGAAGTCGATGCCGGTGTGCACGGACATCCAGTTGATGCCGGCCTGGCCGAAGTACGCGCTGAGCCCCTTCTGGGTGACAGGAAGGACGTACTTCGGGCGCAGCCGCTCCTTGCGGGCCGCTTCCGCTGCCGCCTTCTTCTTCTCGGCCTCCTGCTGGGCCTTGAGGTCGATGCGTTCCTGCGTACGGCTGGCCCGGTCGGCGAAGTCGTCGGCGCCGGCGGAGAGGCTCTGGATCTGGGTGTCCAGCTTGTTGTTGGCGGCGGATGGTTTCACCGCATGCGCGTCCGACGCCGTCGTCGAGGTGTCGTTGTCGCCGGTGAAGGTGCCCACGGAGGCAGCGGCGATACCGGCCACGCCCATCACACACGCCGAGGGTACGGCGATGGTCAGCAGCGCGGACCGCTTGGCGGGCGCGCGACGGCGGGAACGGGCCCCGCTGCGGGAGCCCGCGCGCGACGCCGGAGCCGGCGTGACCTCTTCCTGCTCGTCGAGGAGCGGGGCCACCGCGGGCAGCTCTCCGGTGGCGTTCGACTGGCCGCCGTCCGGGACGGATTCGTCGTACGAACCGTGGTCGGCCTGCTGCTCGTAGTCGTCGGCGGGTCCGGCGGTCGCGGCGGTGTCGCCGGCCTCGGGGCTCTCGGAGTTCCACTGCGTGGCGTCGTACGCGCCGGTGTCGAAGGCCTGGGTGCCCCATTCCCACTGCTGGGTCTGGTCGGCGGGGCTGCCCGAATGGTCGGGCTGCAGCCAGGCGTTCGCATCCCACTGGCCTGACACATCGTGCCCGGTGGCCTGCGGCGGGATGGCGGAGAGCGGCTGGTAGTCGGCGGTCCAGGCGGTCGTGTCGTACCCGCCGGTGTCGTAGGCGGCATGGTGCTGTGCCGCGTACGCGTCGTAGTTCAGGGTGTGGTGGCCGCCCGTGGCCCAGTGGCCGGAGTCGTACGAACCCGTGCTCTCGCCCGGGAGGCTGCCGAACAGGGGGTCTGCGGCGAAGGTCGAGGTGCCATGGCTGCCGGTCGCAAAACCGTTGGAGTCGTAGCCGCCGTACGTGGTGAAGTCGCCGTACTGGGCTTCCTGCGTGCCGTACGACGCGTAGTGCGCCGAGGCGGCGTCGGAAGCCGGAGCCGGGGTGGTCATGGTCCCCGACGGGTGACGGTCGTTCACCAACTTCTCTTTCGCCTCGACAACAGGGGCTGCCAGAGCAGTGCGGTGACTGTACCCGGCGGTATGCGGGCTCGACAATCTTCAACAGGTTTCGTGCGCGCAGGAAACGGGCATTCGGCCGTGTTTCGGGGGACGGCGGGCACGGCTTTGGCCCTGTGTTCGAAGAATGTTCGAGGCCAAATGGCTGGCGGAAAGCCGTGCGGGTGCTGTCCGGGCGCCGTCCCAGGGCTGCAAGCAGGCTGTGTGGGATGCGGCTGCACCGGATGCAGCCGCAAGGATGGGGTCAGGCCACTGTCAGGCCGCCGGCGTGGGCGGCGGCTTCGGCTCCTGTCCCTTCGGCGTCGAGGGCCTGGCGTATCCCGGTCGCGACGGCGGGGTGCACGGGCAGGGCGAGATGTCCGATCCCGCTGACCCTTACGTTCTGCACCAGCAGGTCGGGGTGGTCGATACAGGCGGTCTCCAGCGGGTCCATCAGGTGATCGAGGTCGCTCCAGAAACTCACGAAGTGCGTACGGCAGCCCGGTGCGGGCCGGGTCAGCTCCTCCAGCAACTCGGAGCCGGGGCGCATCTGGCGGACGATCGGGTGGGCGTTCGCCAGCGGCACCACCCGGGTGCCGGAGTGCGGGGTGCCGAGCGTCACCAGCGTGCGGACACGGATGTCACCGCCCAGCCGCTGCACGTAGTACCGCGCTATCAGTCCGCCGAGGCTGTGTCCGACGATGTCGACCTGCCTGCTGCCCGTGCGCTCGCAGATCTCTTCTATGTGCCGGCTCAGCAGCTCGGCCGCGGTGCGGATGTCACAGGTCAGCGGCGAGTAGTTGAGCGACTCGACCTGGTGCCTGCCGTGCTGGGCGAGGCTGCGGCGCAGCAGCACGAAGACCGAGCGGTTGTCGATGAAGCCGTGCAGGAGGACGACCGGGGGTTTGGTCTCGGTCGGCAGCTGTGCGGCGCCGTCCGCCGACGGGAGCGGGGTGGATGGTCCTCGGCGTTCCTGTGTGACGCCGGAGGGATAGAGGAGGAGGTGTCCCGCGAGGATCGCGAGTTCCAGAGCGGTCGCCTTCAGCAGCGCCAGGGAGAGTCCCGCCAGTCTGCTCGGGAGCAGTCGCTGACAGAGCGGAAGAAAGGGCAGCGCCGCCCTCGTGACCTTCATGGCCGACCTCCTGTCGGCACGCAGGAGGACGCCTCTGTCCCCCGTGTGCCCTCGTGGGAGGCCGCGGGGAAGGCGGTCGACGGCCCCTCATGGCATCGTCGACACGCCGCATCGCCACGGCGCGCGGCCTGCGGCGCGGTGGTGCGGCGACCTCTTTGCGGCTCCCGTTGCGCGTGTTCCCACCGGAACGGTGCGCGGTGAACGTGTCCCATCGTGTGATTTCCCCCTCGGTCTTCACCGCGAAACTGCCGGTTGCGGGATGCTGGCGATAACGTTCGTTCACTTCCCCCGGCCGGTTCGGGTACCCAGTACTTGTCGGTTGGGATGGATGCAGTCGCTTCATGGAGGCAGTGATGGGTGTGGCAGCCGGTCCGATCCGCGTGGTGGTGGCCAAGCCGGGGCTCGACGGCCACGATCGCGGGGCCAAGGTGATCGCGCGTGCGTTGCGCGACGCCGGTATGGAGGTCATCTACACCGGCCTTCACCAGACCCCCGAGCAGATCGTCGACACCGCGATCCAGGAGGACGCCGACGCGATCGGGCTGTCGATCCTCTCCGGTGCCCACAACACGCTCTTCGCCGCGGTGATCAAGCTGCTCAAGGAGCGGGACGCGGAGGACATTCTGGTCTTCGGCGGTGGGATCATCCCCGAGGCGGACATCGCTCCGCTGAAGGAGCAGGGCGTCGCGGAGATCTTCACGCCGGGCGCCACGACGCAGTCGATCGTGGACTGGGTCCGGGCGAATGTTCGGCAGCCGGCCGGGGCGTAGGCCTTCGGCGGTGCGACCGACGTGTGGTGCGGGTGAGATGGGGCGACCGGCCCTGGGGGATTCGCCCCCAGAACCCCTTTCGGCCTGAACGGCCTCGTCCTCAAACTCCCCCACTCTCGGCTTCGCTGGAGCGGGGGGACCCCCACGACGGGCTGAAATGCGCTGACCGGCGCCGAAGCAGTGCCGGAGAGCGCCGCAACAGACAGGCCCTACGCCCTCAGCTCGTCCGCCATCGCCGCCCGCAACCGGAGTGTTGTGACCAGGCGCTGGAACGCCTCCGCCCAGTAGCCGCCCGCCCCTGGTGACGCGTTCTCCGTCTCGTCGGGTATCGCCAGCAGGCCGTCCAGGCGGCTCGCCTCGGAGGGGTCGAGGCAGCGTTCGGCCAGGCCCATCACTCCGCTGAAGCTCCATGGATAACTCCCCGCGTCCCGCGCGATGTTGAGCGCGTCGACCACCGCCCGCCCCAGCGGCGCGGACCAGGGCACCGCGCACACCCCGAGCAGCTGAAACGCCTCGGACAGGCCATGAGCCGCTATGAACCCGGCCACCCAGTCGGCCCGTTCGGCGGCGCTCAGCGTGCCGAGCAGCTTTGCGCGCTCGGCCAGTGACACCGCGCCCGGCCCGCCGGCCTCGGGGGGGGACGGGGTTCCGAGGAGCGCCCGGGCCCACTCGGGATCTCGCTGCCGCACGGCGGCCCGGCACCAGGCCGCGTGCAGTTCGCTCTGCCAGTCGTCCGTCACCGGCAGCGCCACGATCTCCCGGGGCGTACGCCCACCCAGACGCGTGGACCATGTCCCGAGCGGTGTCGCCTCCACCAGCTGGCCCAGCCACCACGACCGTTCACCCCGTCCCGCCGGAGCCTTGGCCATGACACCGTCGCGTTCCATGCTCGCGTCGCACTCGAGCGGAGCCTCAACGGTGATCACCGGTGAGCCGCCCGTGCGGTCGACGGCCACGCACGCCGCGGCTCTGGCGGCCATCCGCGCGGCGAGCGCCGAACCCGGCAGTGCGGAAAGCAACTCTGCTGCTGTCGCCCGCACATTGCGGCTGCGGTCGGCCAGTGCTTGTTCCAGGAAGGGCTCGTCCTGGGGGCCGAGTCCCGTGCGCAGCGAGTCGAGGAACATCAGGCGGTCCTCGGCCCGCTCCGTAGACCAGGTGGTGGTGAGCAGTTCGCGGGCGGCGGCGGGCTCGCGGGCGCGTATGGCGGACAGGAGCGCGACCCGCTCGGCGAACAGGCCTTCCTCCCACAGGCGCCGGGTCCGCTCCGTGTCCTCCGGGTGCGGCAGGGCGGCGCCTCCGCCCGGTGTCGCACGCAGGGCGAACCGCCAGTCGGGGTTCAGCCGGGCGAGCCACACGGCGCGCGGCCCCGCGAACGCCAGCGCCGCCGGCCGCAGATCCGTACGCCCCCGGGCCGCGTCCAGCAGGGCGGGCAGCGCCTGAGGGGGTGCCGCGAAACCGCGGGCGTTCGCTGCCTGGAGCCACTGAGGCAGCAGTTCCATGAGGTCCGGCGCCGTGCCCCTACGGCCGCCGCCGCCCGTGCCCGGCCGGTCGGCCAGCAGCAGCGCGAGTCTGCGGGCCGCCGCGGGCGGGAGCACCGGCCGAGGGTCCTCGGCAGCCGGCTCGGGCCGTCCGGCCGCCGGCGCCGCCCGCAGTCCGGCCCGCCGCCGAACGGTCTCCGCGGCCGCCGCGTCCAGCAGCGCCACCGGCGCCTCCCGCCCCGGCGCGCCGCCAGGCGGGGTGCGCCGCTCCGTCCCGAGCAGTGCCGCCGTGACGAGTTCCTCCCAGGCGCCCGAGGCGGGCGCATCCACCGGCGTGGACGTCCTGTTCATGCCGTTCCTTTCCGTGAAGCTCCTGTCCCTGTGGGCGTCGTACGGTGGTCCTTCGACTGATGGGTCAGCACAGCCGCACCGCCTCTCCCATCCCTTCCGGCCACGCCGTCAGCGGCGTGAACCCCCGGTGGCCGCACTCGCCGAAGACCTTGACCGGGGCGCCGCCCGAGAGGGCGACCAGGCGCCAGAGGCCGGGGCGGGCACGGGCGGCCGGAGTCAGCGGCAGCGCCGCATCCTCGTCGGCGTCCGCCAACTGCCAGGAGTCGCCGTCCGGGATCGGTATGACCCGGTCCAGGGTGACCGGGACGGAGTCCAGCCAGGGGTCGTCCCGCAGCGCCTCGCCGTAGCGGGCGGCCGCCTGGGCCGTCGTCACTCCCGGCGGCCGAGTCACCGACGGGGCCGGCGGTGCGAACTGCTCGCCCAGGGCCGCCCGCAGTTGCCCGGCACCGGGATAGGCGGCCACCTCGGCGTCCAGGGTCAGTCCGACGGGTAGCGCCAGCTCCGGGGCGCGCCCCGCGGCGCCGTAGGAGAGGAGCAGTGCGGTGCGGTCCGAGTCCGTGCCGTGCAGCCAGATTCTGCGCGTCGTCAGGCGTGTGTCCGCCGTGTCGTACTGGGCGAGGACCAGCCAGCGGTCACGCAGTGGCGGGCCGTCCGCCGTGCCGGGCAGGCCGATCCGTGAACGGACCGTCGCCGCCAGGCCGTCCGGCAGCCGTTCGCGGTGCAGCCAGCCCTGGTCGAGGAGATGGAGCAGGGCGCACTCCTCCAGCAGACGCACCGGCCAGCCCGGACCCGACGACGGAATAGCCCCCAACTCCCGCACCCGCCCGGCCAGTCCAGGTGCCTGGGCGTCGACCATGCGGGCCGCAGTCTCCTCCCACAGCCCGTACCCCGCCTGCTCCGCGCCCGCGAGGCCGCCACGCAGCAGATCTGCCAGGCGCTGCTCCAACTCGGTCGCGCCCGCGGTGATCCGCTCGGCCCTGCGCTCCGCCCGGCGCCGCGCGGCCTCCGGATCACCGGACCCGGACGAGGAATGAGGCGCCCCCGCCGTCCGCCTCTGCTCGGCGCGCTGCCTTCTCCCCTCTATCCACGGCTCCGCCCAGTCCGGCGCCTGCCCCGACGGCACCGCACCATCCCCGCTCGCCCAGAGCAGCAGCAGTCCGAGTGCGTGCTTGCACGGGAACTTGCGGCTCGGACAACTGCACTTGTACGCGGGACCCGCCGCATCCGCGATGTCCACGATCGTCTGATACGGCTTGCTGCCACTGCCCTTGCACTGCCCCCACACCGCCCCCTCGTCGGAACTCCCCGCCTCGGACCACGGCCCCGCCGCGCCGAGTTTGCTGCCCGCTTTGCGTGACGCGACGTCAGGCGCCAGTGCCAGCACCTGATCCGCGCTCCAGCGCACCCCCTGCTGAGTCATGACATCGAAGGTAGATCCCGGCACTGACAATCGGCCCGGCGAGCACCCTCGCACAGGAGTTTCCGCAGGTCAGAACGGATTGTCAGTGGCGTAGTGCAACGTGGATGCCAGATCCGAACCGGCCGAGCTGGAGGGGGCCTCAGCCATGTCTGTGTCCGTGGAACCGACGATCGTCGAAGCAGCCGAAGTACTCGCGAAGGAGCCGGCCGAGGCGTTGCGGCCGCACGCCGAGGACGCCTTCGCCGATGAACTCGCCGCGCTGGCCGCGCAGGACGACCGCCCGCGCCCGGCCCGCTGGAAGCTGTCGCCGTGGGCGGTGGCGACGTACCTGCTCGGCGGTACTTTGCCGGACGGCACGGTGATCACACCGAAGTACGTGGGCCCGCGGCGTATCGTCGAGGTCGCCGTCACCACCCTCGCCACCGACCGCGCCCTGCTTCTGCTCGGCGTACCCGGCACCGCGAAGACCTGGGTGTCCGAGCACCTGGCCGCGGCGGTCAGCGGCGACTCGACGCTGCTCGTGCAGGGCACCGCGGGCACGCCGGAAGAGGCGATCCGGTACGGCTGGAACTACGCGCAGCTGCTGGCGAACGGCCCGAGCCGGGCCGCCCTCGTGCCCAGCCCCGTCATGCGGGCCATGGCGGAGGGGATGACGGCGCGGGTGGAGGAGCTGACCCGTATCCCCGCCGACGTCCAGGACACGCTCATCACGATCCTCTCCGAGAAGACGCTGCCGATACCGGAGTTGGGGCAGGAGGTACAGGCCGTACGGGGCTTCAACCTGATCGCCACGGCCAACGACCGGGACCGCGGGGTCAACGACCTCTCCAGCGCCCTGCGCCGCCGCTTCAACACGGTGGTGCTGCCGTTGCCGGAGAGCGTCGAGGCCGAGGTCGACATCGTCTCGCGCCGTGTCGACCAGATCGGCCGCTCGCTCGACCTGCCGGCCGTGCCCGACGGCATCGACGAGATCCGCCGGGTCGTGACCGTCTTCCGCGAGCTGCGCGACGGGGTCACGTCCGACGGGCGTACGAAGCTCAAGTCGCCGAGCGGCACGCTGTCGACGGCGGAGGCGATCTCGGTCGTCACCAGCGGCCTCGCCCTGGCCTCCCACTTCGGCGACGGCGTGCTGCGAGCCGGAGACATCGCCGCCGGCATCCTCGGCGCCGTCGTCCGCGACCCGGCGGCCGACCGTGTCATCTGGCAGGAGTACCTGGAGGCGGTCGTCCGCGAGCGTGACGGCTGGAAGGACTTCTACCGGGCCTGCCGGGAGGTGAGCGCGTGAACGACCTGGGGTGGGGCCGCTCGGGCGGGAACGGCGGGAACAAGGGATCGGGCGGGGGCCAGGGATCGGGCGGCTCGGTGTGCACGGCTCACGGGGACGGCCTGTACGCCGGGGATTGCGGCGGCCCGGAGGGCGCCAGGCAGGCCTCCGGCTGCTGCATTCGAGGGGCGCGATGACCAGGACGACGAGGGGGACGGTGTGACAGGGATGGCGAGGGGCGGAGGCGGCGCGGCCGATGGCGGGCCGCTGCTGCTCGGTGTACGACATCACGGACCCGGCTCGGCGCGAGCAGTACGGGCGGCGCTGGATGCGGCCCGGCCGCGGGCCGTACTGATCGAGGGGCCGCCCGAGGCCGACGCACTGATCCCGCTGGCCGCCGAGGAGGACATGCGGCCGCCGGTCGCTCTCCTCGCCCATGCCGTGGACGAGCCCGGCCGCTCGGCCTTCTGGCCGCTCGCCGAGTTCTCCCCGGAGTGGGTCGCGATCCGATGGGCCCTGGAGCACGAAGTACCAGCGCGCTTCATCGACTTGCCGGCCACACACACCCTCGCGTGGAGCAAGGAGACGGAGGGCGAGCCCGGAGGGGGAGCAGAGAACGGGCGTGGGGACGACGCCGGTTCGGCCGGGGTCGGCGCGGCTGACGGCGGGCGCGGGGGTGTCGCCGAGCACGGGGGCATGGGTGGCGACAGCGCACAGCTGGGGCGCGGCGCCGACTCCGGCGCTGGGACAGGTGCCGGGGCCGGAGCCGACACAGGGGGCGGCTCCGGCCCCGGCACCGAGACAGAGACCGGAGCCGATTCCGGCGTCGACACCGCCACCGACAATGACCCCGACGGCGACCGCAGCCCCGACACGGGCACCGATGCCAATGCAGCCGCCGATGCGGAGCCCTCTGCCGACACGTCGGCCGTGGAAGCCGACGTCCGTATCGACCCCCTCGCCGTGCTCGCCGAAGCCGCAGGGTACGACGACCCGGAGCGGTGGTGGGAGGACGTCGTCGAGCACCGGGGGCTGGGAGGGGGAGACGCGTTGGCGCCGTTCCTCGTGCTCGAAGAGGCCATGGGGGCGCTGCGGGAGGCGTACGGCAGCGGGGGGCATGACCGAGACCTCGTACGGGAGGCGTACATGCGGCTCCAGGTGCGGGCTGCGCAGCGGGAGTTCGGGGACATGGTGGCTGTCGTGTGCGGGGCCTGGCATGTGCCTGCGCTGCGACAGAAGACGGCCGTCGCCGCGGACCGGGCGTTGGTGAAGGGGCTGCCCAAGGTCAAGACGGACATGACGTGGGTGCCGTGGACGTACCGCAGGCTGTCGCGGCTCAGCGGGTACGGGGCGGGCATCGACTCGCCGGGCTGGTACGGGCATCTGTTCGCCGCCCCGGACCGGCCGGTCGAGCGATGGATGACCAAGGTGGCCGGACTGCTGCGGGACGAGGACCGGATCGTCTCCTCGGCGCATGTCATCGAGGCGGTGCGGCTGGCGGAGACGCTCGCCGCGATGCGGGGCCGCCCGTTGCCGGGGCTCGGCGAGACCACCGATGCCGTGCGCGCGGTGATGTGCGAGGGCTCGGACGTGCCGCTGGCGCTGGTGCACGACCGGCTGGTCGTCGGGGACGTGCTGGGGGAGGTGCCGCGGGCTGCGCCGGCGGTGCCGTTGCAGCGGGACCTGGACCGGATCCAGCGTCGGCTTCGGCTCAAACCGGAGGCGCTGGAGCGAGAGTTGGAGCTCGACCTGCGCAAGGAGACCGACGCAGGGCGCAGCAGGCTGCTGCACAGGCTGCGGTTGCTCGGTGTGGCGTGGGGCGAACCGGTGGCTTCGCGGGGCAGTACGGGCACGTTCCGGGAGACATGGCGGCTGCGCTGGGAGCCGGAGCTCGCCGTGCGGGTGGCGGAAGCCGGGGTGTGGGGCACAACGGTGCTCGCCGCCGCGACGGCCAAGGCCGAGGCGGACGCCGTCGCCGCACAGGCCCTGGCCGACGTCACCGGACTCGCCGAGCGCTGCCTGCTGGCCGAACTGCCTCGAGCGCTGCCGGTGGTGATGCAGGTCCTCGCCGACCGGGCGGCGCTCGACACGGACGTCGGCCACCTCGCGCAGGCACTGCCAGCCCTGGTGCGCTCCCTCCGGTACGGCGACGTACGCGGCACGGACACAGGAGCGCTGGCCGGAGTAGCCGCGGGCCTCGCCGAGCGGATATTCGTCGGCCTGCCCCCGGCCTGCGCGGCCCTGGACGCGGACGCCGCCGAGGAGATGCGACGTCATGTGGACGCGGTGCACGGGGCGGTGGGACTGCTGGGCGACGCCCCCGCACCGGACCATCGCGACCTGCGGGGCCGCTGGCACTCGGTGCTGCGCGTGCTGTCCGTGCGGGACACCGTGCCCGGTGTGGTCCGGGGGCGGGCCGTGCGGCTGTTGCTGGACGACGGGGAGTTGGGGCAGGACGAGGCGGCACGGCTCATGGGTCTCGTGCTGTCGCCGGGGACCCCGCCCGGGGATGCCGCCGCCTGGATCGAGGGTTTCGTCGGCGGAGGGTCCGGCGGCGGAATGCTCCTCGTGCACGACGAGCGGCTGCTCGGGCTGGTCGACTCCTGGCTGACCGGGGTACCTACGGAGGCGTTCACGGACGTACTGCCCCTGCTGCGGCGCACGTTCTCGGCGTATGAGCCGGGGGTGCGCCGGACGCTGGGCGAGCTGATCCGGCGCGGACCGGAAGAGCGGGGGAGCGTGACGGCCGCCGGCCCCGGAATACCGGGCTTCGCGGCCGATCTGGACCCGGGGCGCGCGGACGCGGTGCTGCCGGTGGTCCGGATGCTTCTGGGCCTGGACGGAACGGCAGAGGACGCCGGGGACGACGGCGTCGACAACAACCTTGTGGGGGTGGCGGGATGACAGCCGAAGAAGTGCGGGAGCCGAGGCGGCGGGGGAGTACCGGCGACGCTGTCCGGGGTGTCGCGCAGAAGCTCCGGGAGGGCGGCCCGGTGCCGACGACGACCGTGCCGGTGATGCCGCTCTGGGACCGGCCCGGCGCGGGGGTGTGCCGATGACGGCCGGGGCGATGGACCCGGCAGCCCCGGCGCAGGAGCGGCTGCGGCGCTGGCGGCTGGTGCTCGGGGGTGACGCCGCCGACGGCACGGGTTGCGCGCTGTCGGGGCAGGACAGCGCGATGGACGGGGCGTTGACGGCGCTCTACGGGAAGGGCGACAAGCAAGGGCAGGCGGGGCGGGACCGGTCGGCGGGGCTCGGGGCGTCGGCGCCGTCGGTGGCGCGCTGGCTGGGGGACATCCGGACGTACTTCCCGTCCTCCGTCGTCCAGGTCATGCAGCGCGACGCCATCGACCGACTCGGGCTGTCCGCGCTGCTGCTGGAGCCGGAGATGCTGGAGGCGGTGGAGGCCGACGTCCACCTCGTCGGCACGCTGCTCTCGCTCAACAAGGCGATGCCGGAGTCGACCAAGGAGACGGCACGGGCCGTCGTGCGCAAGGTCGTCGAGGACCTCGAGAAGCGGCTCGCCACCCGCACTCGGGCCACCCTCACCGGCGCCCTCGACCGCAGCGCGCGGATCAACCGGCCGCGCCATCACGACATCGACTGGAACCGCACCATCGCGGCCAACCTCAAGCACTACCTGCCCGAGTACCGGACGATCGTGCCGGAGCGGCTCATCGGCTACGGGCGGGCGTCCCAGTCCGTGAAGAAGGAAGTCGTCCTCTGCATCGACCAGTCGGGGTCGATGGCGGCATCCGTGGTCTACGCGTCCGTGTTCGGGGCGGTGCTCGCGTCCATGCGGTCGATCAACACCCGACTCGTCGTCTTCGACACGGCGGTCGTCGATCTCACCGACCAGCTCGACGATCCGGTGGACGTGCTGTTCGGCACGCAGCTCGGCGGCGGTACGGACATCAACCGGGCACTCGCCTACTGCCAGTCGCAGATCACCAGGCCCGCGGAGACGGTGGTCGTGCTCATCAGCGATCTCTACGAAGGCGGGATACGGAACGAGATGCTCAAGCGGGTTGCCGCGATGAAGGCGTCCGGAGTGCAGTTCGTGACACTGCTTGCGCTCTCGGACGAAGGGGCGCCGGCCTACGACCGTGAGCACGCGGCCGCCCTCGCCGCGCTGGGGGCACCGGCGTTCGCGTGCACGCCCGATCTCTTCCCCGAAGTGATGGCGGCGGCCATCGAGAAGCGACCGCTGCCCATACCTGACACGGCGTGACCCGACAGGACCCGGCATGACCGGAAACAGCGCGACCGGGCAGACAGGAAACGGTCACTGACGATTTGTCGATGCATCGTCGTCCGACTTCGCCCAGCAAAACGGACATGCCTACCCATCAGTAACGAGGGGCTTGCGCAACCTCGGGAGGGCCGTGCAAGGATCGACGCCTCATCAGCGGCGCGCCGTTGCTCCGCCTCGTCCGCATCGCACCGCACCGCGCCGACTCGTAGCTCGTCTCGGCTCGTCACGTGAAGTTCGTTCCGCCGCACGGGAGGACCACCCCGTCTTGACCTGGCCAGCAGCCTTGCCCGGTGCCGCTCTGCGCGTGATGCGCACGGCGGCCGGACGGCGTGCGCTGCAAGTGGTCCTGCTGGTCAGCGGGTTGTTCGTGCTGGGGTTCCTCTGCGGGGAGCAGGCACACGCGGCGGAGGGGGTGCCCGCCACCTCCTCGTCCGAGGCCGCGCCGGCTGCTCCGGCGGGCGTCGTACGGGCGTCGTCGACGAGCGACACGGCCGCCACGGTCACCGGGCTCACGAACACGTCGGGCGCTACGGTCGGCCGGCTGGCGAACGCTTCGGCCGCACTCTTGGCGCAGGCGCACGATGCGGCGCCCGCTGCCCAGTCGAAGCCGGGCACTCCGTCCGCGCACGAGCCCCGACGCCGTCCGGCCGCTCCGGACAAGCCCAAGGCGACGGCTCCCGTCGCACCGGCCCCCGCCCCGGCACCGACCGATCCCAAGCCCGCCCCGAATCCCGAAACCAGTCTCGCGACCCGGGGCGCAGCCGGTCAGGTCCTCGCTCCGTCGATCGGTGAGCTCGTCCGCTCCGTGGGCGATCGCGTCGTGCAGCCGGTCCATGGTCTGGTGGAGACCGTGACCGCCGGGCTGGGCAGGGTGACGGCGCAGATACCGCCGTTGTCGTCGTTGCCTTCCCTGCCGGGGCTGCCCGGGGCGCCGTCGATGCCGGGCCTGCCCACTCTGCCCGGCTTCATTTCGTCGCCGGGCCGGATACTTCCCGCGCCGGTCGCGCAGGAGCCGCAGCCGGGTGTCGCAGGGCACTCGGGGACGGAAGGGGCCGTCGACGACAGGCGCTCCGCGGCAGCCGCGAGCGGTACGGCGTACGGGCCGCGGTTCGTCGTGGATGTGACCGCGGGCGCCGCCACCGCCGTGCAGGGCGGCGGACGGCGGGCCGCCGGTGCAGGGTACGCCCCGGCGCAGCCGGCACCCGACGGCGACCCGGCCGGAGTTCCGGCCAACCGGGCCGCGGCCGACAACGGCACCTCGAGACACGGGGACGCGCACGCCGTCGCCGTGAACCACCGGCGGTTCGTGCGGCTCGTGCGCGGCGTCGCCGTCAGCGCAGCCGCGGCCGGTACCCGGGACAGGCACCGGGACATTCCCGTATTCCCCGGCTAGGGCAGGCCCTTCCCCCGCCACGGACCTGCCGCGCGGGGGCGGAGCAGGTCTGCCCGCCGGTCCGGACACCCCTTGGTTCTCCGGACGCAAGCCGCCGCACTTCCGCTGGTCCCGACTCCCCGGACCAGGACCGGAAGCGGCGCCGGAATTGTCCCCGAGCCTTTCGAACCCAAGCCTTTCGAAGAAGCCCCGGAACTCCCCGGATCTCCCTTGAGATCAAGGAGCGCGGAGCTTCGACGGATCTAAGGATCTGACGCACGCATGAACAAGAACATCCGCCGCTCCATCGTCATAGCCGCCGGTGTCACCGGCGCGTGGGCGCTCGGTTCCGCCGTCGCCAACGCTGACGAGTTGCCCTCCTCCTCCCTGTCCGTGTCCGACACGACATCCGATCCGACCACCGATCCGACCACCGACGCGACGGTCGACTCCGGCAGCGCCCTCGGCGCGCTGACCGACACCGTCACCGGCACGGTCGACGGCGTCGTCACCGGCGTCCAGGGCACCGTCTCCGGCGTCACCGGGACGGCCGGCTCCACCGCGGCCAAGGCGACCTCCACGGTCACCGGTGTCGCGAAGACGACCCCCGGCGGCACCGCCGAGCAGGCCCGTAAGTACGTCGACGCCAAGGTGTCCGCCGCGCAGGCGGTCAAGAAGGCGTCCAAGGTCAAGGGTGCCGCCGCCATCCAGGGAGCCAAGGCCGCCCGCGCCGTGCAGGCCGAGGCGAAGGCCGCAGCCGGCCAGGGCGCCACCACCGTCACCGACACGACCTCCTCCCCGCAGGGCGAGGTCGACTACCTGTTCGGCCCCCTCGCCGCCTTCGCGCCGGAGCTGGAGCAGGCGCTGGCCGCCGCCCAGACGAAGCTCCAGGGCGTCCAGTCGGCGGCCCGCACCCGGGCGCAGGGCGTCGACGGTGTCGTACGGACGAAGGCGCAGCAGACCGTCGCGGGCGCGGGCCGCACCGCGGCGGGCGTCACGCAGACCGCGGCGACCGGTGCCCAGGGCCGGGCCGCCGCCGCGGCTGCCCTCGCGCAGACCGAGGCCGGCACCGTCGCCTCCGCCGCCCAGGCCTCCGTGGCGGCCGTCCCGAGCCATGTCACGGGCACGGTCGGCGGGGTCGCACAGCAGGTCGTCGGCACGGTCCGGAGCGTCCCCGGCACGGTCACCCCGATCGTCGAGGAGACGGCCGCGGCAGCGGTCCCGCCGGTCGCGACCTCGGCCGTGCACGGCGTGACGCCGGTCGCGGGCCAGGCGGTGGCGGGTGCCGTCCCGGTCGTCGGCCAGACGGTGGCCGGGGTCGCGCCCACCGCCACCCACGCCGTGGACGGAGTGGCGCCGGTGGCCACCGGCGCCGCGAGCGGCGTGCTGCCGGTCGCCACCGACACGGTGGAGGGGGTGGCACCGGTCGCCACCGGCGCGGTGCACGGCGTGCTGCCCGTCGCGGGCGGCGCCGTGACCGGGGTCGGGCAGATCGCCGGCCACACGGTCGGTGCCGCGACGGCGCTGGCGTACGGCGTGGTGGCCGACGTCCAGCCGGTCGTGGTCGGGGTCGTCGAGGGCGTGCAGCCGGTGGTCTCCCACACGGTGCGGGGCGTCAAGCCGGTCGCCGTGGGCGGCGCCGTGGACGGCGTGCAGCCGGTGGCGGGCGGCGTGGTCCAGGGCGTGACTCCCGTCGCCGGTGGCGCGGTGGCCGACGTGCGGTCGGCGGCCGGCGGTGCCGTGTACGGCGTGGCGCCGGTCGTCGGCGGTGCCGTCGCGGACGTGCCGTCGTACGCCACCGGCCTGGTCGGTCAGGTCACCGAGGACGCGACGGGCTCCGTGCTGCCACCGGTCGCGCACACCGCCGTGGACGGCGTGCTGCCGGTCGCCGGGCAGGCCGTGGCGGACGCGGACGGGCTGGCGTACGGCGTCGCGAGCGATGTCCGGCCGTTCGTGGGTGGGGTCGCCGATGACGTGGCGCCGCTGGCGTACGGCGTGGCCGGTCATGCGACGGGCTTCGCGTATGGGGTTGGCGGGCAGGTGCCGCAGTTTGCGCAGGGGGTCAGTGAGGCGGCCCGGCCTGTCGTCGATCTCGTGGAGCCGGTGGCTCAGGGTGTCGGTGGCAGCGCTGCGACGCTCGCGTACGGCGCCGCGGGTGATGTCACCCCCTTCGCGTACGGAGCCGTCGGTGATGTCGACCCCTTCGCCCACGGCGTCGTGGGTCAGGTCGCGCCCTTCGCCGGGGAGCTGACCGACACCGTCCGGTCCACCGGCGGACCGCTCGCCGGACATGCCGTCACCGGCGTCCAGGGCGTCACCGAGTCGATCACGCCGGGTTACGTGCAGCACGTGCAGTACGGCGTCTGACGCTCGACCGACTCCGCGGACCCAGGGACCCGGACGGCCGAAAGCCGTCGGACCGGCCGGCCCGAACCCCGCGGGTGGAGCGAGGTGATCGCCATTGGGGTGGGGATCACCGGCTCCGAGCCCCTCAAGAGGGGTTGTACAAAGGGCCTCACCGGGTCAACCCCAACCCGGTGAGGCCCTTCCCCATACCTTCCGCGCGCCTCACATCCGGCACGCCGTGCCAGTGAGCGCGGCATCATGTGACAGGTATCACCGCTCAGGTGTGACCCTCGATTTAGGGGCCCTCCGCAAGCAGCGATAACCTGCGAGACGGACATGCCGCGCGCTCGGACACCGTGTGCGCCTCCCCTGTGACTAGCGGACGTCACGTTGCCCTTCGCGGCACGCCCACGCATCCAACGAACCGCGAGATCACTGATAGGGACGGAAGCGCGTGGACCTGTTCGAGTACCAGGCGAGGGACCTCTTCGCCAAGCACGATGTACCGGTGCTGGCCGGTGAAGTCATCGACACGCCTGAGGCGGCCCGCGCAGCCACCGAGCGTCTCGGTGGCAAGTCTGTCGTCAAGGCCCAGGTGAAGGTCGGCGGCCGTGGCAAGGCCGGTGGCGTGAAGCTCGCCGCCACCCCGGACGAGGCGGTCGAGCACGCGACCAACATCCTCGGCATGGACATCAAGGGCCACACGGTCCACAAGGTGATGATCGCCGAGACGGCGCCCGAGATCGTGGAGGAGTACTACGTCTCCTTCCTCCTCGACCGTGCCAATCGCACCTTCCTCTCCATCGCCTCCGTCGAGGGCGGCATGGAGATCGAGGAGGTGGCGGCCACCCGCCCCGAGGCCGTCGCCAAGACGCCGATCGACGCCAACGAGGGTGTGACCGAGGAGAAGGCCCGCGAGATCGTCGCGGCCGCGAAGTTCCCGGCCGAGGTCGCCGACAAGGTCGTGAACGTCCTCGTCAAGCTGTGGGACACCTTCATCAAGGAGGACGCCCTCCTGGTCGAGGTCAACCCGCTGGCGAAGGTCGCCTCCGGTGACGTCATCGCCCTGGACGGCAAGGTCTCGCTGGACGAGAACGCCGAGTTCCGTCAGCCGGAGCACGAGGCACTCCAGGACAAGGACGCGGCCAACCCGCTGGAGGCCGCCGCCAAGGAGAAGAACCTCAACTACGTCAAGCTCGACGGCGAGGTCGGCATCATCGGCAACGGCGCGGGTCTCGTCATGAGCACCCTGGACGTCGTCGCGTACGCCGGTGAGAACCACGGCGGCGTCAAGCCCGCCAACTTCCTCGACATCGGCGGCGGCGCCTCCGCGGCCGTCATGGCGAACGGCCTGGAGATCATCCTCGGCGACCCGGACGTCAAGTCCGTCTTCGTCAACGTCTTCGGCGGCATCACCGCGTGCGACGAGGTCGCCAACGGCATCGTCCAGGCGCTGAAGCTCCTGGAGGACCGCGGCGAGGACGTCACCAAGCCGCTGGTCGTGCGTCTGGACGGCAACAACGCCGAGCTGGGTCGTCAGATCCTCTCCGACGCCAACCACCCGCTGGTGCAGCGCGTGGACACCATGGACGGCGCGGCCGACAAGGCCGCCGAGCTCGCGGCTGCGAAGTAAGGGACGAGGGACAGAACAGCCATGGCTATCTTCCTCAACAAGGACAGCAAGGTCATCGTCCAGGGCATGACCGGCTCCACGGGCATGAAGCACACCAAGCTCATGCTCGCCGACGGCACCAACATCGTCGGTGGCGTCAACCCGCGCAAGGCGGGCACGACCGTTGACGTCGACGGCACCGAGATCCCGGTCTTCGGCACCGTCGCCGAGGCGATCGAGAAGACGGGCGCGAACGTATCCGTCCTCTTCGTACCGCCGGCCTTCGCCAAGGCCGCCGTCGTCGAGGCCATCGACGCCGAGATCCCGCTCGCGGTCGTCATCACCGAGGGCATCGCCGTCCACGACTCCGCCGCCTTCTACGCCTACGCGGTCAGCAAGGGCAACAAGACGCGGATCATCGGCCCCAACTGCCCGGGTCTCATCACCCCCGGCCAGTCCAACGCCGGCATCATCCCGGGCGACATCACCAAGCCGGGCCGCATCGGTCTGGTCTCGAAGTCCGGCACGCTGACGTACCAGATGATGTACGAGCTGCGTGACATCGGCTTCTCCTCCGCCGTCGGCATCGGTGGCGACCCGATCATCGGTACGACGCACATCGACGCGCTCGCCGCGTTCGAGGCCGACCCCGACACCGACCTGATCGTGATGATCGGTGAGATCGGTGGCGACGCCGAGGAGCGCGCGGCTGCGTTCATCAAGGAGAACGTGACCAAGCCGGTCGTCGGCTATGTCGCGGGCTTCACCGCGCCCGAGGGCAAGACCATGGGCCACGCCGGTGCCATCGTCTCCGGGTCCTCCGGTACGGCTGCCGCCAAGAAGGAGGCCCTTGAGGCCGCCGGCGTCAAGGTCGGCAAGACGCCGACCGAGACGGCGAAGCTGGCGCGGGAGATCCTCGCCGGCTGAACGGCTTTTTAGCTGAGCGTTGGTGGGCCCGTTCCCTGGGTGGGGGTGGGCCCACCGGCGTTTTCGCTTGCCCGCGCCGGCGGGGTGCCGCCTCTCTTTGGGACGGGTGCCGCCCCAGCGGCACGACTGCCCGCAGGCTACGGGGCCGGCTATGACGTCAGCGGTACGAGTCTCTCCGGGCCGTGGGCCGTCCCCGAGCGTAGTTTCGCGCGGAGTTGGGCCTGGGGGGCCGACAGGGCTCCGCGGGCCACCCGGGGTGGGAGTCCTTGCACGGCTGCGCCCGGCGGCACCGGGGCCTCGTAGTGTGTGGGTGCCGTTTGCAGGGCGAGGGCTGTCGTGCCGATCAGAGCCGCGGTGAAGGCGATGGCCGCCCGCGTCCAGAAGCGGGCGCTGCGTTCGCCGCGTCTGCGTACCGCCGGTGGTTTCGGGGCGGGCTGCCGCTCCGTGGAGGCCAGCTCGACCAGGCGGCGGTTCAGTACGGACGGGTCCGCAAGCTCCGGCAGACGGGCGGCGATCGCCTCGCGTGCGTGCAGCAGACGGTGGGCCGCCGCCGGAGTGCTCGCCTCCGCCTCGGCCGCGGTCTCCGGCAGGTCGAGGCCGACACCGTCGTAGAGCAGCAGCGCCCGGCGGTACGACGGCGGGAGTTCCATGAGTACGTTCATCAGCTCGCGGTCGCGCCGGTCGACGAGCGGCGGCTCGGGGCGCCGCAGGGACGGGCGGAACCGGTGCCAGGGCGAGAGCGCGTACTCGTACGCCGTCGCCCGCACCCACCCCGCCGGATCCCGGTCGACGGCCACGTCGGGCCAGCGCTGCCAGGCGAGTTGGAAGGCCCGCTCGACCGACTCGCGCGCCAGCTCGCGCCGCCCGGTGAGCAGGAACGTCTGCCGTACGAGGGCGGGGGCGCAGAACGCGTACAGCGCGTCGAAGGCCTGAGCGGGCGTCAGCTCGGGCGCCAGCGGGCTCGCAGGGTTCGGCGTCACGGGGCGCCCTTTCGTACGAAAAAGTACATAAACGTATATTGGGCGACACTTCGGCGGTTTGCCTATTACGACGAGAAAGCGCGTGTCGTTGGGAGCATGGCGGTCGTGATCCAGACGACCGCTCGCCAAGCTCCGTTGCCGTACCTGCGTGCCCGGATCCGGGCCAGGCTGCGCGACCGATCGCCCGGCCTCGGCGCCGGTGTGGCGGGCGGTGCGGTGGCCGCCGGGCTGGGGCTCGGGGCGATCACCGTGCTGGTGATGGTGTTCTGGATCAGTTCGCCGTACCCCGACAGCGGGCCCGGCGGTGCGCTGCATGTCGCCGCCGCGCTGTGGCTGCTGGCGCACGGAACCGAACTGCTCCGCACCGACACGCTCTCCGGTGTCCCCGCCCCGGTGGGTGTCACGCCGCTGCTGCTGTTCGCGCTGCCGGTGCTGCTGGTGCACCGGGCGGCGCGGGACGTGGTGTACGGCGGCGAGGAGGACGGGCCGCTGCTGTCCGCCCGTACCGCCTGGGCGGGTGTGGTCCTCGGCTACCTCGGCGTAGGCGCCGCCGCGGCGCTGTATGCCTCGGGCGGAGAGCTGCGGCCCTCGTGGGGGCGGGCCATGCTGTGCCTGCCGTTGCTCGTCATGGTGATGGCGGGGGCGGGGGTGTGGACGGCCTACGGGCATCCGCGCCGGGCGTTCGACGGTGTGCTGAAGTTGCTGCCGTCCGGTCTGCGGAGCTTCGTCCGCGGTCCGGGCCCCCATGCCCGCCTGGGCATCGCGGCGCGGTCCGCGGGGGCCGGGGCGGCGGTGCTCGTCGGGGGCGGGGCGGCGCTGGTGGCGGTGTCACTGGTGTGGCACGGCGGGGTGGCGCGGGTCTCCTTCCTGCAGCTGACGGAGGGCTGGTCGGGCCGTTTCGCCGTGCTGTTCCTGTGCCTGGTGCTGGTGCCGAACGCTGCGGTATGGGGGGCGGCGTACGCCCTCGGGCCCGGGTTCGTGCTGGGCACGGGGCATGTGGTGGACCCGCTGTCCTCGGCGCCGGCCCCGCTGCTGCCGCCGTTTCCGCTGCTGGCCGCGGTGCCGGACGCGGGGGCCGGGGGGTGGCCGAACTGGGTCGCGGGAGCGGTGCCGCTGGCGGCCGGACTCGTGGTGGGCTGGTTCGTGGGCGGGGCGGAGGCGCGCGGTGCATCCCCCTCCGCCGACGCCGGAACATCCCGTGCCAGGCAGACCGCCGGCACCGCCCTGCTGGCGGCACTGCTGTGCGGGGCCGGGATGGCCGTACTCGCGACGATGGCGGGCGGGCGGCTCGGGGTCGCGCAGCTTGCCAGGTTCGGGCCGGTGTGGTGGGAGGCGGGGGGCGCGGCGTTCGTGTGGACGGCGGTTGCGGCGATTCCGACGGCGGTCGGCGTGCGGGCCTGGCGGTGCCGGGCCCGCCGGGGGCGTGGGGCGGGCGCAGACCCGGTGTCGAACACGCTCGCTCTTAGGCCGAAGATCGGAGAGCCGAACGCGAAGATCGTCGAGCCGAGGCCGGAGGCGGCGGACTCGAAGCAAGCGAAGGCGGAGCAGGCGGAGAAGGCGGGGAATCCGAAGCGGGAGGGGAAGGCGGAAAAGGCGAAGGGCAGGGGTCGGTTCAGGAGGAAGAAGTCGGGTGCGGGTGGGGCGCAGAGTCCGGTGGACGCCAGAACGCCCTCTGCCCCCTCCGCCCCTTACGACCAGGACGACGCGTACGGGGCGCTGCGCGGCCAGGAGGAGGCGGGGTTCGGGCCCTACGACTTCCTGCCCGCCGAACCGTCGCCCCAGCCGCCGGCCTCATGGCCCGGCGACGCCACCCGCGAGTCCCGCTGGGCAGCCCTCAAGGACGCCTCCGACCCGCCTCGGACGCCGGATGAACCGGACGCGCCGGACGGGCCGTGAGCGCCCTCGCGCCGCCGCATCGGCCGTTCGTCAGTCGTTCGTGCCCAGCAGCCCCCGCAGCTCCTTCGGCAGAAGGTGGGTGCAGGACTGCTTCGCCTGGTTCGTGAGGGCGTCGTCGGTGCAGGTGTAGTAGTCGCTGTACACCAGCTGCGCGGTGAAGGTCGCGGCCACCAGCGCGATCGCCAGGGAGGCCGTCACCAGGCCGGTCACCGCCGCCGTCGTCTGCGGCCGGCCGCCCGGGTCACCCGCGGGCTCGGCGGCGCCGGTCCGGGCGCGCAGGGCGCTGATTCCCCAGTACAGGGCAAGCGCGCCCAGCAGCAGGGCCACGTACGGCCAGCTGAAGAGGGCGAAGAAGAAGGCCCACATGCCGCACAGCAGGGCGTAGCGGGCGCGGCGCTGCGAGGGGTCCGTGGGGTCCCAGCGCATGCCCGAGCCCGGAGTGTTGCCGCCCTGGCCCTCGGGACCGGGGGGCGGACCGCCGGGGCGCTCGCCGAAACCGCCGGGGGAGCGGCCCGGCTGGCGGTCGCTCCACTGGCTGCCCCACGGGGAACCGGAGTCGCCGGACCCCTCGCCGTTCTCCCCGTCCGCCGGGCGGCGCGGCCGCCACGGGCGGTCCGGTGTGCCCTCCGGCGGCGGGGCGAAGGGGTTGTCGTCCTCGGGGGAGCCGCCGGTCTTCCGGTCCGAGGGCGCGTCGGGCGGAGAAGCGGGGCGCTCCCGCAGCAGCACGCCGCGGTGCTCCCCTCCCTCCACCGACTGCGGCGGGAGCGTGAGCAGTCGCAGGCTGCGGTCCGGCATCAAGTGAGCGTCTTCCCCTAGGCGATACGGCAGTGAGCAGGCGTCGATCAAGCGTTGATCGGGCGTTCGTACAGCTGTCTTTGCACGAGCTTCCACTTCGGAAACGCACAGCACCACGACCACGTTCCCGACCCGGGCTCTCCCAGACGCTACCTTCCGGCCGCGCCCCCGTCCCGTGGGGGCTGCCCGGAGTGCCGGTATCGTTGCTGACGGTCGGCCGCTTCGTAGACTTCCCCGTATCCCGGGGCGCGAAGCATTCGTACGAACGTACATACGGCCGACCGTACGGAAACGCTCCCCCGAGAAAGGGCCCCACCGTGGCCGCCAAGCCCGTGGCCAAGCGCCTCGTCGTGCTGGTCTCCGGATCCGGCACCAATCTGCAGGCGCTGCTGGACGCCATCGAGACGACCGGCGTCGAGGCCTACGGCGCCGAGATCGTGGCCGTCGGGGCCGACCGCGCCGGCATCGAGGGGCTCGCCCGGGCCGAGCGCGCCGGGCTGCCGACCTTCGTGACGAGGGTCAAGGACTACGAGAGCCGTGAGGAGTGGGACGCGGCGCTCGCCGAGGCCGTCGCCTCGTACGAGCCCGACCTGGTCGTCTCCGCCGGGTTCATGAAGATCGTGGGCAAGGAGTTCCTGGCCCGCTTCGGCGGCCGGTTCGTGAACACGCACCCGGCCCTCCTCCCCAGTTTTCCCGGAGCCCACGGTGTGCGCGACGCACTCGCGTACGGCGCCAGGGTCACCGGCTGCACCGTCCACTTCGTCGACGACGGCGTCGACACCGGACCGATCATCGCTCAGGGCGTGGTGGAGGTCCGGGACGAGGACGACGAGAGCGCGCTGCACGAGCGCATCAAGGAAGTCGAGCGAAGGCTGCTCGTCGATGTCGTGGGGCGGCTCGCCCGCAACGGCTATCGCATTGAGGGACGAAAGGTAGTTATCCAGTGACCGCCGACATCAACAAGCGGCCCCTTCGCCGGGCGCTCGTCAGCGTCTACGACAAGACCGGACTCGAGGAGCTCGCGCGCGGGCTGCACGAGGCCGGTGTCGAGCTCGTCTCCACCGGCTCCACCGCCGGCCGGATCGCCGCCGCGGGCGTCCCCGTCACCAAGGTCGAGGAGCTCACCGGCTTCCCCGAGTGCCTGGACGGCCGGGTCAAGACCCTGCACCCCAAGGTGCATGCGGGCATCCTCGCCGACCTGCGCCTGGAGAGCCACCGCGAGCAGCTGGCCGAGCTGGGCGTCGAGCCGTTCGACCTTGTGGTGGTCAACCTCTACCCGTTCCGCGAGACCGTCGCCTCGGGGGCGACGCCCGACGAGTGCGTCGAGCAGATCGACATCGGCGGCCCCTCGATGGTCCGCGCGGCCGCCAAGAACCACCCGTCGGTCGCCGTGGTCACCAGCCCGGCCCGCTATGCCGACGTCCTGAGCGCCGTACGGGACGGCGGCTTCGACCTCGCCACCCGCAAGCGGCTCGCCGCGGAGGCCTTCCAGCACACGGCGGCGTACGACGTCGCGGTGGCCTCCTGGTTCGCCTCCTCCTACGCGCCCCTGGACGAGTCGCAGTTCCCCGACTTCCTGGGCGCCACCTGGGAGCGCGCGCACACCCTGCGCTACGGCGAGAACCCGCACCAGCCCGCCGCCCTCTACGTCGACGGCAGTGGCGGCGGCCTCGCACAGGCCGAGCAGCTGCACGGCAAGGAGATGTCGTACAACAACTACACGGACACGGACGCCGCGCGCCGTGCCGCGTACGACCACGACGAGCCGGCCGTCGCGATCATCAAGCACGCCAACCCCTGCGGCATCGCGGTCGGTTCGGACGTCGCCGAGGCGCACCGCAAGGCGCACGCCTGTGACCCGCTGTCCGCGTTCGGCGGCGTCATCGCCGTCAACCGCCCGGTCTCGAAGGAGATGGCAGAGCAGGTCGCCGAGATCTTCACCGAGGTCATCGTCGCGCCGGACTACGAGGACGGCGCCCTCGAAGCCCTCGCCAAGAAGAAGAACATCCGCGTCCTGAAGGCCCCGGCGGCCCCCTCGCACCCCGCCGAGATCAAGCCCATCGACGGCGGCGCGCTCCTCCAGGTGACCGACCGTCTCCAGGCCGAGGGCGACGACCCGGCCAACTGGACGCTGGCCACGGGCGAGGCACTCTCCGCGGACGAACTCGCCGAGCTGTCCTTCGCCTGGAAGGCCTGCCGCGCCGTCAAGTCCAACGCGATCCTGCTCGCCAAGGACGGCGCCTCGGTCGGCGTCGGCATGGGCCAGGTCAACCGCGTCGACTCCGCGAAGCTCGCCGTCGAGCGGGCGGGCGCCGAGCGCGCCCAGGGCTCGTACGCCGCTTCGGACGCGTTCTTCCCCTTCCCGGACGGCCTGGAGATCCTCATCGAGGCCGGCGTGAAGGCGGTCGTCCAGCCGGGCGGTTCCGTCCGCGACGAGCTGGTGGTCGAGGCCGCGAAGAAGGCGGGCGTGACGATGTACTTCACGGGGACGCGGCACTTCTTCCACTGAGCCGTCTCCGCAGAGCGGCGCATTCGACGCTGACTCATCCGCCCGTACTCGGTTGGCGCCGGGTACGGGCGGTTGCCGTAGGCCCCTGGGGAGATCCCGTGAGGAACAGCAAGCCGGTGTGGTCCGAGCGCGAGCTGCCGGCGTTCTTCAGGCAGTGGCGCACCGAATGGAAGGACGAGGAGCTTTCCCCGGCCAACTACCTCGACTACGAGGGCGGCTTGCGCTTCGTCCTGGCCGCGGCCTGGCTGTTCTGCCCCGAGACGGTCGAGTACCGCGGTTGCGTGTTCCTCAAGGAGAACTTCAGCCAGGACACCGTCGACAACTGGTTCACGTCTTTGCGCCATGATCGGGAACGAATCGAAGCAGTCGTCAATCAGGTCAGACTGTGGGACGTCTTCATCAACGCTTCCCGGACGGACGACGATCAGCTCGGGGAGGAACTGCCCCAACTCGCGCTGGCTCTGGGGGAGTGCTGGCAGGGAGTCCTGTCCGCGCGCTACCCGGACCTGGCGGTCACCGTCGAGGTCGGCGACGAGGAGGACGGCTCCTACGGGCCGGCTGTGACCTTCTGGACATCCCCGGCCGTCCCGGACTTCGGCTAGCAGCCGGGTATTGAATTGTTTCTCGCGCTGCGCCACGTAAGCCGTCGCCTCCGACGCGCCGTCGGCCCGTGGTTTTCCGGCGGGCACCCAGGCCTCCAGTTTCTGCAGGACGCTGAACTCGTCCTCGTCGGAGCCTCCCTTCTCCTTCACGGCTTTGAGGGTCGTATCGACGAGGGTTGCCAGGTGCGGGAGGTTCTCTTTGCAGTGCGGTGCCAGTGCGGAGAGCACGTGTTGGTACTGGTCGGCGGGGCGGAGGTTGCCGTCGAGGTCGGCGAGCTTCTGTGCCGGACCGGCTGAGGGCGACGGGTGTGTGGCCGGCGTAGCTGCCGGGCGGTGTGGCCGACGGCGGGTTTCGCGGCCGCTGTCGAGCTGTCGTGCGGGTCAGCGTTGTCGGATCCGCAGGCCGTGCTCGCCATCAGCAACGGAGCCGCGATCAGTGCCCCCATCGCGACAGCGGCCTTGCTGCTTCTGCTCAGCGGCTTCTTCGCCCGCCAAGGCCTGGTGGCTTCAACTCCAGAAGCCAGGAAGCGATCCGCTCCGGGTATCTTGTCAAACCTTGAACGGACTCCTACAGTCCGGTTGACGGAAGTGGGACCGCTCCCACGCCCCCGTGTCATCCGAGCAATGGAGCCGCGATGTCATCTGCATTTGTCCGGCCGGGACGCCTGATGGGCGCCGTCCTGGCGGCGCTGTCACTGCTCCTCCTGGGGCAGCCGCAAGCCCATGCGGCGTCCTGGGGAGCCCCGCAGACGGTCAACTCCTGGAACGTCATCAACGCGCGGTGGACCGCCAACAACGAGCTGGAGACCTACACCCCCAACTGCGTCTGGTACGAGGGCAACACCCTCGTCATCAAGACCTACAAGTCGGGCAGCACGTACTACTCGGGCCGTGTGGAGTCCAAGGCGCTCTACGGCTACGGCACGTACAGCTTCACCGCGAACATGCCCAACGGCCAGGGCCTCCTGCCCGCGGTGTGGGCGGCCTATCTGAATCCGTGGCTGCCCGAGTTCGACGCCGCGGAAATCGTCGGCCAGAACGCCAACACCGTCTACCAGACCTCCCACGACACCAACAACGCCCAGACCCAGTTCTCGAAGACCAATGGTGCGGGCTGGACCAACGCGTACCACACGTACTCGTTCTCCTGGTACCCCGATCACATCGACTTCGCTGTGGACGGCACCATCACCGGCACCAAGTGGTACACCACTCCGTCGGGTGTGGGGATGCACTTCATAGTCAACACCGCCGTCGGCGGCGACTGGCCGGGCAACCCCAACGACTCGACCTGGGCCACGGGGGACGGTGCGAGGTATCTGAAGGTGTCCTCGATCACGTACACCCCGTACAACCCGTAAGGGCTCTGCTTCAGGACCTTTCAGGTCGAACTGCGCAGCGCCGCCCACGTGTTGGGGCCCACCTGGCCGTCGACCTCCAGCCCCTTGTCGCTCTGGAAGCTCCGCACCGCCGCGTCGGTGGCCTTGCCGAAGTCGCCGTCCACACCCGAACTGCCCACGCTGTAGCCGCGTTTGGTCAGCATGCACTGCACCTGCACGACGCGTTGGCCGCGGTCGCCGAGCTCGGTCTGTTCGGTGCCGGAGTAGTAGGTGCAGTCGGTGAGCCAGGGCGGTTTTGCGGGGGCGGGGGTCGACTTCGAGGGGGTGGGGGTCGGAGTGCCGGGTGTCTTGGAGGTGGGGTGGGGAGAGGGGGCGGCGCTCTGCGTGCCGTCGCCTGAGGGGGAAGGGCCGGCGGAGGCGCCCGTGTCGACCAGTTCCTGGCCCTGCCCCTGTCCCTGCCCCTCCCCCTGGCCCTTCGGCTTCTCCTCCCCCTTCTCCTGCGGCTTCTTGGAGGCCGAGGAGGGCCCGGCGCCGTCGTCGGACGCGGACGCGCCGGCGGCGGCGCCTGCGGTGGCGTCGGAGGACGACGGGCGAGTGAGCAGGAAGGCGGTTACGGCGACTGCGCACACCGCGAGTACGGCGGCGAGGGCGGCGTACGGCCTCCTGCGGCGCCGGGCCGGTGTGGCCGGCGTCGGCGTCGCAGCCGCAGGCGTCGAAGACCAGGGTGGTGGAGGACCGAACCCCGGCCCCGCCGTCGGGTACACCACCCGTTGGGTCGCCGTCCGCTGAGGGTGCTCGCTCGGCACGGAGCTGTTGCGGAGCACGTCGTACGCCTGTTGCCGGGCCAGCAGGCGGCTGCCCAGGTGCTCCTGCCAGGAGGTGGCCCGGGGGTGTGCGGCGGCGGCATCGATGAGGTCCTGCGGGCCTGGCCGCTGCGCGGGGTCCTTGCTCAGGCAAGCGGTCAGGAGGGCGGCCAGGGCGGGGTCGGCGGCCGCCACCTCGGCCATGACCTCGGCGTTCGGAGCCTCGGAGGCGATGCGGTGCAGGACGTCCATGCCGGTGCCGTCGCCGAACGGGGCGTGGCCGGTGAGCGCGTGGACGACGGTGCTCGCGCAGCAGAACACGTCGGACGCGGTGTCGCAGCGGCCGTCTTTCAGGTACTCCGGGGACATGAAGGCCGGGGTGCCGACCCGGCTGCCGGTGGTCGTGATCGCGCTGGCGTCCACGGCCTGCGCGATGCCGAAGTCGATGACGTGTGCGCCCTGTTGGGTGAGCAGCACGTTCGAGGGTTTGAAGTCCCGGTGCACGATCCCGACGGCGGCCAGCGCGCCCAGTGCCCGACCGAGATCCGCGACCAGCCGCCACGCTCCGGGCGGTGCGAGCACGCCGCACTCACGCACGGCGTCCGCGAGATTGAGGCCCGGCAGATACGCCGTCGCCATCCACAGCAGCTCGCTGTCGGCCTCGAATCCCGTACCGAACAGCTCCGGCGTGTACGGCGCCCCCACGCGCGCGTGCACGGTGGCCTCCCGCTCGAACCGCCGCCGGAAGCGCGGATCCTCGGCGAGCTCGGGCCGGACGACCTTGACCGCGGCCAGCCCGGGCGTTCCGTCGCCGTGCCGCGCCAGGTAGACCCGGCCCATGCCACCACTGCCGAGCAGGCCCAACGGCACGTACGGCCCGACGCGCACCGGATCGGACGGCCGCAGCGGCCTCGCGCAGGTCTGTGCGAGGGCGTCGTCTGCCATGGATCGATCCCCCGACGTGTTCTCTCTCGACCTCGGTCACCCCAACGTGCCCTGTGGCACCTTTGGTTGACGAGAGACTATCGGGTTGCCCGCGACCGCGGGGCGGGGGCTCCGCACCCGGCCGGCATCACGGCCGTCGGCCTCGGCGGCGTAAGAAGGCCGCGGCCTCCGGCCCTCCCCCGAGGGAGCCGGAGACCGCGGCTGTTCGGCGGCCTGTCAGCAGGGACGCAGGGACCAGATCGGGTCCCAACTGGCCGTGCCCGCCTCGTACGCCGTGGACGTCCAGCGGACGCTGCCGTCCTGGTTGTAGAACCTGGCGACCGTGCCGGGCGTCTGGTTGTTGGTGAACGGGCCGTCGCCGGTCCAGTTGCTGACGGTCCAGGTCTGGCACTTGTAGAAGTCGAACTTGGTGCCCCTGACGACCATGCACAGGTGGCCGTAGCCGCAGGCCAGGTCCTGGGCACCGAGCTTGCCCTTCGGAGCGCGGCTGAGGGTCAGGCCGTCGTACTTGACCTCGTTGGCCGTGGACTTGAGGGCCTTCGGGTGGCCGACGAGGACCTGGTCGGCGGTCTGCTGGAGGCTGTTGACGCGGATGCCGTCCGGCGTCGAGGTCACCCGGGTGCCGTCCGGGGTGTCGGCCGCGGTGGCCGCGACCGTGGAGCCGGCGAGCAGGGCGGTGGCCGCGAGGAGCAGTGCGGCGGGCTTGGCGATGTTCATGTTGCTTCCCCCATGAACTCTGGTGGTCGTTCCGCCGTGGCGGAGTGGTACCACCGTGCCGCCGGCACCCGCCGACCGGTACCTCGGAAGTCTCAGGGTCACCAACTACCGGGAGGCGTGTACTCCTTGAGGTACTGCGCGAGCCGCTTGCAGTAGTCGCGGTATTCGGAGGGAATGCCGCGTGCGGCGTTGACCCGCTTGTACGAGGTCCGGTACGCGGCGGCGATCAGTACCCGTTTGTCGCCGGGCAGGTTGGGTGTCAGGTTCGGCTCGATGTAGCAGAGGTAGTGGCCGAGGCCCGCGATCGAGTCGGGGACGGAGAGGGGTGGCTTGGGGATGGATTTCACCGGTCGGCCGTCCGCCCGGATCCACCAGCGCAGCAGCCTCGGGGTCCAGCGGGCGATGCCGTACTCGTCCTTGCCGGGGTCGGAGAGCTTCGGGTCGAAGTTGCTCTCCGCCTTGAGCATGGCCGCGATGAGCGCGGGCGTCACGTTCGCCTGGTCGCAGCCGTGAGCCGCGTCGACGATCATCGGTCGGTAGCCGGCCGGGATGCCCTGGTCCGTACGGAGTTCGGCGGAGCCGTAGGTGGCGGGGGTGATGCTCGCAGAGGGAGACGTGCTCCTGACGGTCGGCGGGGTGCCGCCGGAGTCCGCCCAGGTGCTGATGCCGTAGCCGAGCGCCGCGACGGCGACGGTGGCGGCCGTCGCGCTCGCGATCACCGTGGAGCGGCGTCTGCGGCGCGGGAGGTGCGGAAACAGACGGGACGGGCGGGCCGTGCCTGCCGCCTCCGCGACCCGGCGCAGCAGTGCGTCCGTGCCGACGCGGCCGGCGTGGGTGCGGGAGAGGCAGTCCCGGACGATCTGCCGCCAGGCGTCGGGGAGTTCCGGCGAGAGGCGCAGCTCGTCGGTGCCGCGGGCGTAGGCGGCGGCCGCGTCGCGGCGGGCGGTCGGGGTGCCGCCGGGGAGGGGGAAGGAGCCGGTCAGCACCAGATGCGCCAGGACGCCGAAGGCCCAGACGTCGGCGGAGGGGCGGATCTGGCGGCCGCGCGTGCCGATCTCCGACCACAGCAGTTCGGGCGGGGTGTAGTCGGGCGTGGAGAAGGCGGGGGTGTACGCGTGCGTGCCCTCCAGTTCCGCCGCCATGTTGAAGTCGGCGAGGCGGGCCGAACCGTCCTTCATCAGCAGGACGTTGGCCGGTTTCAGATCACCGTGCACCCAGCCCGCGCGGTGCAGTTGGGCCAGCCCCTCGCAGATCTGGGCGAGGAGTGCCGGTCCCGCCGGCGGGCGGGGGGTGTCGGACAGCAGGGCCGACAGGGAGCGTTCCGCCTTCTCCAGTACGAGGACGGTGGCGCCGTCCAAGGACGGATGACCGGGGTCGTCGACCGTGAGGGTGTCGTACATCCGGATCAGACGCGGCTGCTTCAGGCGGCGGTGCAGTTCGACCTCGCGGTCGATGAGTTCGCGCAGGTGGGTGAGTTGACGGGGGGTTCCGGTGCCGGTCGGCAGGAACTTCAGGGCCGCCGTGCGGGGCAGCTCCGCACCGATGCCTGCGCCGGTCGGGTCGCCGGTGCGCCGGCCCTCGTACACGCTCCCGAAGGCGCCCGTCGCGATCGGGTCCCGCACCTCCCAGATGCCCACCCGGTACCCCTTGGGCACCGGCACGGCGTACGGCTCGGTCACCGGACCGCCCGGCCGGACGGGGAGGCGGCCAGGACCACCAGGTCGTCCTCGCGGACGAGGTCGAAGCGGAGGGCGAGCGACACCAGCGATTCCTTCTTGCCGTTGAGGCGCGGGCCGCTGTCCGCCTCCTCCGGGCCCGGCTTCAGGCGCAGCTTCACCGCCAGGTAGTCGATGTTCCACTGCACCGAAGTGCGGGACGCAGCCGGCCAGTTGGGGCGCAGGCGGTCGACGACCTGGTCGACAGTGGGCAGGGGCGCGTGCGGTTCGCCGCGCAGGCGTGGTTCGCACAGCGCCGCGAGGACCGCGAAGTAGCGCTTGGTGCGGTCGACGGAGAAGGCGGGGGCGGTGGTGGCGCCGTCGAGGCCGCCCTCGGAGCGGAGGTAGTCGTGGCGTGGCGCCCACACCTCGACGGCCAGGAGGTCCCCGGCGGCCGGGAGCACGATCCGCGAGAACTCGAAGGGGACGGGGGCGTCGAGGCGGCCCGGGCCGACCTTCATGTGCTCGCCGGCGCCCTCCGGGTTCTCCACGACGTACGTCTGCTCCCGGCTGAGGTTGCTCAGTATCCAGAAGGCGCCCTGAGCGGTGATCTCACCGGCCCTGCGGGAGACGCCCTTGTGGGGGATCTCCACGTCGCAGTCGGCGCTGCGCCCGAACGTCAGCCGCTCGCCGGGCGCGAGCTTGAGCTGGGTGCGAGTGGACTGGTCCTCCGTGGTCGGCGGAGGTACCACGATGATGCTGTACAAGGTGCGTCTCCTGTGCCTGCCGGCTACCCCACGTCAGAGTAGGGCGACGCACCAGGGCCGTGTCCCCCTCGGACGGGGAGACACGGCCCTTGGCGATTTATTGGCGCGAACTGTTCAGTGGCAGCGGGCGGTTCACTGGCGTACGCGGTTGAACCAGGCGGTGCCGTTCGCGTTGCCGGCGAACACGGCTATCAGAATGCCCAGAACCGTGTGGAGGAGGCCCACGACGACGAACGGGTAGAGGCCCAGCATCGCGGTGATGACGCCGAAGACGATGGTCGTGATCCGGACACGGTTGCCGCCGTCGCTGAACTTCAACGCCAGCACGGCCGCGAACACCGCCCAGGCCAGCGCGAACACCACCAACGCCCAGAGCACGCCGCTCGAGTACTCCTTGATCTTCTCGAACGAGGCGTCGTCCTCGACGCCGGCGCTCGTCGTCCTCCGAACGACCCCGGCGACAAAGGCGAACAGGGCCACGCCGATGAGCTGCAGGGGAACGATCACCCACAGCAGCACACGGCCCGCGGCCACGGTGCCCGGCATCGTCGTCATCACGGGAGCGCCGCCGTAGGAGCTCACCGGGGGAGCCGTGGGGTAGCCGTAGCCCGGCTGCTGGCCCTGTTGCGGGCCGTACGGGTTGTTGGGGCCGCCGAAACTCATGGGGGGTGTTCCTCCGTGAAATGGGGTGGAGCAGCGCTCAGTTCGTGCGGATCACGATCGAGGAGCAGACCTTGTCGGCGAACGTCTGGCGCTTGGCGTCCCAGGCCGGCCACAGCCAGCCGAGGTAGCAGGCGAGGCTGTCCAGGAAGTGCGCGAGCCGGCGCACGAAGGCCATGCCGACGCCCAGGGGCTGTCCGTCGGCCTCCCGCACCAGGCGGATGCCGACCGCCTGCTTGCCGACCGTCTGACCGGTGCGGCCCTCCCTGATCAGCTGCCAGATCGCCAGGCCGATGATGGCGAGGTAGCCGATGATCGCCACGGCCCAGGTCCTGCTTGCTCCGCCGACGATGACGACGATGTAGGGGACCAGGAACACGAGCCCGTCGACCAGCGTGCCCAGGAAGCGCTGGCCCCAGTTCGCGTACGGCGGCTGCATGCCGTAACCCGCCTGCTGCGGGTAGCCGTAGCCGGCCGGGGCCTGCGGCGCCTGCGGGTAGCCGTAGCCCTGCTGCGGCGGCACGCCCTGCGGGGCCTGCTGCGGGTAGCCGTAGGGCTGCTGCTGACCGGGCTGCTGGGGGTAGCCGTAACCGGGCTGCTGCGGGGGCTGCTGGGGCTGGCCGTAGGGGTTGTTCGGGTCGCCGTAACTCATGGCGGGATTCCTCCGTTGCGCATATGGGGACATTGCGGATTGCGCGGAGGAATCACACGATGTGAGCGGTTTGCCCCCCGAACACGAACCGCGATACTGCGCCGTTCATCGTTCTTTACGGCCGCTCGCCTTGTCCAGTGGCATTTCGCATGTGTTGTGCAAGTGCAATCTTGCTGATCAAGACCGTCCCGCCGGTACGGCACCCGGATTGGAACCGGGGGGCGGTCATCCGCGAGGATGGGGGCATGACCGCCCAGATTCTCGATGGCAAGGCCACCGCAGCCGCGATCAAGTCCGATCTGACCGCCCGCGTGGCGGCGCTGAAGGAGAAGGGCGTCACGCCCGGCCTCGGCACGATCCTCGTCGGGAGCGACCCCGGCAGCCAGAAGTACGTCGCCGGAAAGCACCGCGACTGCGCGCAGGTCGGCATCGCCTCCATCCAGCGCGAACTGCCGGAGACGGCGACGCAGGAGGAGATCGAGGCGGTCGTACGGGAGCTGAACGAGGACCCGGCGTGCACCGGCTACATCGTCCAGCTGCCGCTGCCGAAGGGCATCGACGAGAACCGGATCCTGGAGCTGATGGACCCGGACAAGGACGCCGACGGCCTCCACCCGATGAACCTCGGGCGGCTCGTGCTCAACGAGCCGGCGCCGCTGCCCTGCACCCCGAACGGTGTCCTCACCCTCCTTCGTCAGTACGGCGTCGAGATCAAGGGCGCCGAGGTCGTGGTCGTCGGCCGCGGAGTCACCATCGGCCGCCCGATGCCGCTGCTGCTCACCCGCCGCAGCGAGAACGCGACCGTCACCCAGTGCCACACCGGCACCCGCGACCTGGCGTCGCACCTCAGGCGGGCGGACATCATCGTCGCCGCCGCCGGTTCGGCCCATCTGATCCGGCCCGAGGACGTGAAGCCGGGCGCCGCCGTCCTCGATGTCGGCGTCTCGCGCAGCGCCGAGGGCAAGATCGTGGGTGACGTCCACCCGGGCGTCGCCGAGGTGGCCGGCTGGATCTCGCCGAACCCCGGCGGTGTCGGCCCGATGACCCGTGCCCAGCTGCTCGTCAACGTGGTCGAGGCGGCGGAGCGCAGTGCCGGCTGAGGCGAAGCGCCCCGAGGGGGCGGCGAAGCAGCCCGAGCGCACGGTCGAGGACCCCGAGCGGCAGGCCGAGGAGACCGTGCGGGACGCGATCAGCGCGCCCGACGCCGAGGGCAGGCCGCGCCGCACGACGCGCCGCTTCCCGCTGTTCACGAAGGACACCGCACGCCCCGAGGGCGGCGGCCGGGCAGCCCCCGGCGACGCCCCCGCGCCCGCCCGGCAGTGGCCGATCCTCGCCGTCCTCGGCCTGGTCGGGCTCGGCCTGCTGCTGACCGCGCTGGACGTCTTCCGGGTCGGCACCCTGCTGATCGGCATCGCCCTGGTGGCCGGCGCCGCGCTGCGCTGGATCCTGCCCGACGTCGGCATGCTCGCCGTACGCTCCCGCTTCACGGACATCGTCACGTACGGCGTGCTGGGCCTGGCGATCGTGCTGCTGGCGCTGATGGTGCAGCCGCATCCGTTGCTGCAGATTCCGTTCCTGAAGGACACGCTGCATTTCACGGTGAGCAGTTAGATCGCGCCGTAAGCGTTCCCTGTGCCGAGATCGGCCGTCGATCGCCTGTGGGTTCGTCGTGGCTGGTCGCGCCGTTCCCCGCGCCCCTTTGGGGCGCGGGGAACCAACGGCGGGCCTGTGTCGTCACCTGGTCAGGACGGGGAATGTGAGAGATCTGGTGGAGGTGCGTGATGGGCGGCTGGCAGCCGCTGCCTGACGATCTGCCGCCGGAGGTGCGGCACTTCGTGGAGCAGTTGCGGCTCCTCAAGGACCGGACGGGGCTCAGCCTCGTCTCGCTCGGCGCCCGCACCGCCTACAGCAAGTCCTCCTGGCACCGCTATCTCAACGCCACCCAGCCCCCGCCCCGGCAGGCGGTCGCCGCCCTGTGCCGGATCGCGGGCCTCGCCGACACGGAGGCCGAGCGTTTCGGGGTGCGCTGGGAACTGGCGGTCCAGGCCTGGCCGCGCCAGGCCGCCCTCCCCGCGCAACCTGCCGACGGCTCCGGGGGGCCGGAAGGGCCGGGCGGTGAGGAGTACGAGGACGATCCCACCCTGCCGTGGTGGGACGCGCCCGAGGAGCCCCGTCGGCGGCCCGGCGGGCGGCTGCTGCTGTACGCCGTACTGCTGTTGCTCCTCATGCTGGTGATCGCGGTCGTGAGCGTTCTTGTGCTCGGGTGAGTTGCCCTTGAGCGGGATGAATACGTCCGTGACGGGCGAGGTTGTCCATGTGTGTCTACGGTGTCGATGTATTGGCAAGTTTGCGGATTTGACACGGGGTTGTTCGATGGGGGCCCTAGTGTGGGCGGGTCCGGCCGGGCGGCGGAGGGGGCCCTCGGTGGGACACTGGACCGCGGCCGGATCGGCGTGCAACGGTGCATGCCGAGCGGCTCCAACGCTCCCGTGCGCCCCCATCCCGGGAACTGAGATCCTTACTGGGCGCATCCCTGTGGGTAGCCAGAACGGGCACCACGCGCGGGGGAACGCGAGGAACACCAGCACCAACCGGGGGGAAGAGGGGGGAAGCAATGCCTCGTTGGAGGGCCTTGCCGGACGAACTCGATCCGCAGGTCAGGGAGTTCGCGAGCCAGTTGCGCCGGCTCGTGGACCGCAGTGGCCTGAGCATCGCGTCGGTGGCCGACCGCACGGGCTACAGCAAGACGTCCTGGGAGCGGTATCTGAACGGCCGGCTGCTCGCGCCCAAGGGCGCGATCGTGGCGCTGGCCGAGGTCACGGGTACCAACCCGATCCATCTGACGACCATGTGGGAGCTCGCCGAGCGTGCCTGGAGCCGTTCGGAGATGCGCCACGACATGACCATGGAGGCCATCCGTATCTCCCAGGCGCGCGCCGCGCTCGGTGAGTTCGGGGCGCCTCCCGCCAATGCCAAGGCAAGCGGCAAGGTGACCAGCAAGAGCAGCACGACGGCCTTCAGGTCCGGCAGCGCGACGGCGACGCCGGGCATCGCGGGACCGGCAGGTGTGGCACCGACGGTGCCGCCGCAGCCGGTGAGCCCTGATGTGCGGGACTCGGCGGGCGCGGTGCGGGAGAGCGGCGCATCGCCCTCCGCGGATGCGCCGGAGAGCTCCTCCGGCCCCAACTCCTGGGGGCTGGCCGGATACAAGGGTCCGTCTCCGTCCGGTGCGCGTGCTCCCGGGGCCGCGGCTCCGGCGCCGCAGCCGGCGGCGGGCGATCACGGCTGGACGCCACAGCCGCCGAGTCCGTTCGGCGAGCCGCCGCAGCAGGGCCCGCGGCCCGGTGGGGGCTCCTCCTCTTCCTCCTCCGGCGGTGGCAGGCGGAAGCTGACGATGTTCCTTGCCGGTCTCGTCGGCGTTCTGGTCGTGATAGCGGCCGTGTTCTACCTGACCGACAACGGCTCGGGCAAGAAGAACGAGGGCGGCGCCTCGCCGTCCCCGTCCGTCAGTGCCCGGACCGATCTGCCGGCCGGAGTGAAGTGCAGCGGTGCCTCCTGCACCGGCAAGGACGCGGAGGCCATGGGCTGCACCAAGGACGCCGCCTCGGTCACCACCGCCAAGACCGCCGTCGTCGGTACGACCACGGTCGAGGTGCGGTACAGCAAGACGTGCGGCGCCGCATGGGGCCGTATCACCGCGGCCGCGCAGGGCGACTCGGTTCAGGTGACCGCGGGCAAGGCCAAGGAGCAGAGCGACAGCATCAGCCAGACCGGTGACACCATCGCCTACACCCCGATGGTCGCGGTGAAGGACGCGGGTGAGGCGAAGGCCTGCGCGACGCTGGCGACGGGGCGCAAGGGCTGCACGCCGTAAGCGGTGTTGGAAGAAAGAAGGGGGCGGCCGCCCGTCGTCCGGGAGAGGGGGGACGTGGGCGGCCGCCATGGGGGGAACCGACCGTGCCGGACTCCCGTGGGGGTACGGTTCGCGTGCCCGGGATGCGGGCGACTATTCATGTCACTTCAATTTCTTTCCGCGCCGGATCATTCTGTGGGGTGGGCCACACGGACCCGGACGTCCGGGATCCCGGATGCGCGATAGCCTGAGCGGTGGATCTCTTGACGCCAAGAGATCGATCATTTGTACGCCCAGCACCCCAGGGCAAAGACGCCCCACCGCCAGCTGTCATACGGAGAACGCCATGACCCGCACTCCCGTGAACGTCACCGTCACCGGCGCGGCCGGCCAGATCGGTTACGCCCTGCTCTTCCGCATCGCCTCCGGCCAGCTGCTCGGCGCGGACGTGCCGGTCAAGCTGCGCCTGCTGGAGATCACGCCCGCGCTGAAGGCCGCCGAGGGCACGGCCATGGAGCTCGACGACTGCGCGTTCCCGCTCCTTCAGGGCATCGACATCACGGACGACCCGAACGTCGCCTTCGACGGCACCAACGTCGCCCTCCTCGTCGGCGCGCGCCCCCGCACCAAGGGCATGGAGCGCGGCGACCTGCTCTCCGCCAACGGCGGCATCTTCAAGCCGCAGGGCAAGGCCATCAACGACAACGCCGCGGACGACATCAAGGTCCTCGTCGTCGGCAACCCGGCCAACACCAACGCGCTCATCGCGCAGGCCGCCGCCCCGGACGTACCGGCCGAGCGTTTCACCGCGATGACCCGCCTCGACCACAACCGCGCGCTGACGCAGCTCGCGAAGAAGACGGGCTCGACGGTCGCCGACATCAAGCGTCTGACGATCTGGGGCAACCACTCCGCCACCCAGTACCCGGACATCTTCCACGCCACGGTCGCCGGCAAGAACGCCGCCGAGACCGTGAACGACGAGAAGTGGCTCGCCGAGGACTTCATCCCGACCGTCGCCAAGCGCGGCGCGGCGATCATCGAGGCCCGCGGCGCGTCCTCGGCCGCCTCGGCCGCCAACGCCGCCATCGACCACGTGTACACGTGGGTCAACGGCACCGCGGACGGCGACTGGACCTCCATGGGCATCCCGTCGGACGGCTCCTACGGCGTCCCGGAGGGCCTGATCTCCTCCTTCCCGGTCACCACCAAGGACGGCCAGTACGAGATCGTCCAGGGCCTGGACATCAACGAGTTCTCCCGCGCCCGCATCGACGCCTCCGTGAAGGAGCTCGAGGAGGAGCGCGAGGCGGTCCGCGGTCTCGGCCTCATCTGAACCGAGCCGTACGGCTTTACGGTTCTGTCACGACCCTGCACGGGCCCCGTTCCGGTTCCTTCCGGAACGGGGCCCGTGGCCGTTTTCGCCGCTACCGTCAGAAGCGGTACCCAATGGGGTGATTCGGGGGGCGTGTCATGAGCGGTTGGGACGGTTACGACGACGGCCGCTCCGGTTCCGGACCGGAGCGCGAACCGAGCGAGGAGAGAGGCCAGGCGGCCTGGGCCGCCCGGCAGCCGGCGACTCCACCGCCCTGGTCGTCGGCCGAGACGCAGACGGGCCAGGCGCCGCCGCCCTGGGCCTTGGCGCCGACCCACACGGGTGGCGTCCTGCCGCCGACCTGGCCGCCGCCACCGCCTCCCGCGAGTCCACGCCCCGGAGCCCGCCGCGTCCTGGCCGTTCTCACGGCCACGCTCGTCCTCGGCGCGGGCGCCGGAGCAGGCGCCTGGTACCTCACCCGCGACCATGCGCGCGGCACCGGGGCCACGCCCGCGACGAGCGTGAGTGTCACGGTCACGACGACCCCGCCACCCACTCCCACTCCCGTCGCGTCCGCTTCGCTCCTGGCGTCCCCGTCCCCCTCGGTCGGCTACCGCCGCGCCCAGGACCCCGTCGGCTACTCGGTCGACGTACCGAAGGGCTGGACCCGGCGTGAGGAGCAGGGGAAGCTCGCGCGGATCGTCTACTACGACGCCCCCGCCGACGGCCGTCAGCTGCAGATCTTCGAGGTCACCGAGTCCACCCCGTACGAGTCGCTCACCCTCGCCGAGACCGACCCCGGCTACGGCTTCGCCAAGCAGCCCGGCTACCGGGTCGTCGAGCGCGACCACGGCGACACCTGGGCGGAGCTGTCGTACCGCTACGACGACGAGCACAAGGGCGCCCGCCAGGTCATCGACCACCGCTTCCGGGCGGCCGACGGCACGCTCTACGCGATCCGCTCCAGTGGACCCGTGGACCTCGCCCCCGAGCGGGTCCGGGCGCCGCTGAGGATGGCGGTCGGCTCCTTCTGCCCGGCCGGGGCGCAGTGCTGAGCGCTGCGAGGGTCGCGCCGAGTCGCGCCCCGACAGACCTCGACGGTCATGCGACGGGCTCCTTGGCGCCGGTGGACGAGGCCGCTGTGGGGGAGGGGGCGGCGGGTCCGCGGTAGCCGGCCACGACGGTTGCGGTTGCTGCGAGGACCAGTACGCCTACTGTTCGCAGGGCTGGGCCCATGCCGTCGGTGAAGTCGGGGTGGGAGGCCAGGACCGTGCCGGTGACGGCGACGCCGAGGGCCGCGCCGATCTCGCGGGCCGAGGTGCCGAGGCCCGAACCGAGGCCCGCCTGGTGGGCGGGGAGGGACGTGACGACGCCGAGGGTGAGGGCCGGCATGGACAGGCCCGCGCCGGCCGAGATGACGAGAAGCCAGCAGGCGTACAGGGCGTAGGGCGTGGTCGCGTTCGCGGTGGATGCGCCGAGCAGGCCGAGGCCGATCAGTGCGAGACCGGCGCCGACGACCGGGCGCGGGCGGGACGCCCAGCGCGCCGCCAGCTTCGGGACGGATGCCATGCCGACGATCAGCGGCACGATCGCGACCCCGGTGACGGCGGGGCCGTAGCCCTTCACGCCTTGCAGGTACTGGGAGTTGACGTAGAAGAGGGCGAAGAGGCCGAAGAAGCCGGTGGTCATGCCGAGGGTCGTGGCGCGCAGGCGGGGGGAGCGGAGTACCCGGGGGTCGAAGAGGGGGGTGCGCGAGCGCAGGGCGTGGAGCGTGAAGGCGGCCGTGAGGAGGGCGCCTGCCGCGAAGACGGCAAGGATGCGCGCGGAACTCCAGCCGTACACCGGTCCCTCGATGATGCCGAAGAGGAGCGCGACCAGGGCTGCGGTGAGCAGCAGGGTGCCCAGGGGGTCGAGATGGTTGCCGGCGGCTCGTTCCGTGCGCGGGGTGGTGAGCGCGACGGTGACGGCGAGCAGCGCGGCCAGAGGGACCATCGCGCCGAACAGGGCCCGCCACGTGAGGAATTGGCCGACCAGGCCGCCGCCGAGATTGCCGAACATGCCGCCGAGGCCGATGGCCAGCGTCCAGGAGGCCATCGCCTGTGCACGGCGTTCCGGGCCGGCGAGGCGCATCAGGATCGACATCGTGGCCGGGGTGATCAGCGAGGCCCCCGCGCCCGAGATGCCGCGCCCGGCGATGAGGAGGGCGGGGCTCGGTGCGAGCGCGCTGGTGGCCGCGCCCGCCGCGAACAGACCGAGGCCTGCGAGCAGGGCGCCCTTGCGGCCGTACCGGTCGCCGAGCGCTCCGGCCGGGATCAGGAGGGACGCGAAGACGATGACGTAGGCGTCGACCGTCCACAGGATGTCGGCGTGCGAGGGACGCAGGGACGACGAACCGAGCTGCGGGATCAGGAGGTTGATGGCGGCGACCATGCTCTGGGCGACCAGGACGCAGGCGCACAGCGCCAGCAGGGTGGACCGTTTCAGGGCGTGCGGGGGCATGGCTCCTCCCAGGGAGCTCGACGGGTGGTGAGGGATGGCCCTGTCACCGTAGGCTCGGTCGTGTCCTGCACTCCAGTGCAAGCTTTGCAAGGGATCGATGCGTGTGACGCAATCAAGCAGTCTGGATCTGAACCTGCTGGTCGCCCTGGATGTGCTGCTGGAGGAGCAGAGCGTGGGCGGGGCCGCCCGCCGGCTGCACCTCTCCGAACCGGCGATGTCCCGCACCCTCGGTCGGATCCGCAAGGCGCTCGGCGACCCGGTGCTCGTGCGGGCCGGGCGTCGGATGGTGCCGACACCGCATGCGCTGGCCGTACGGGCCGAGGTGAGTGCGGTGGTGGAGCGGGCCCGGGCCTTGTTCGCGCCCGGCCGCGACGCGGACCTCAGGACCGTGCAGCGCACGCTCACGATCATCGGCCACGACGCCGTTGCCGCCGCCTTGGGTGCGGACCTGTTCGCCCGCGCCGCCGAGGAGGCGCCCGGCATCCGTGTCCGGTTCCTGGCGGAGAGCCATGTGGACGCACCGGTCCTGCGCGAGGGGACCGCCGATCTCGAGATCGGGGTCGTGGACACGACGGCACCCGAGGTGCATGTGGAGACCCTGCACCAGGACCGGATGGTGGGCGTCGTACGGGCCGGACACCCGCTGCTGGAGGGCGAGTTGACGGCGGAGCGGTTCGCCTCGGAGGCCGATCACCTGACCGTGTCGCGGCGAGGCAGACTGCACGGGCCCGTGGACACGGCCCTCGCCGAACTCGGCCTGAGACGGCGGGTGGTGGGGGCGGTCGCCACCTTCCCGGCCTCGCTGTTCATCGTCCGGGACACCGATCTCGTCGGGCTGATCAACTCGTGGGCCCTGCCGTCCGCGGCAGCCCTGGACCTGGTCACCTTCGACGTGCCGCTCCAGCTCCCGCCGTTGCATCTCGGGCTGGCGTGGCACCCGCGGCACGATGCCGACCCCGCGCACGCCTGGCTGCGGCGGACGGTGCGGGAGCTGCTGGCCCAGTGGTCAGCCCGCCGGGGCGGATAGCCGTTTCTCGAACCAGTGGTCCCCGTAGACGTGGTCGACGTACGCGGGGATCTCCGTGTATCCGGACGCCCGGTACATCGCCTGCGCCTCGGTGAGGCTCGCGTGGGTGTCGAGGCGTACGACGGTGCAGCCGCGCGCGGCGGCCGCCTCCTCCAGTGCGCCGAGGATCCGGCGGGCGAGGCCGAGGCGGCGGGCCTCCGGGTGCACCCACACATGCCGGATCTCGCCGACGCCGGGTTCCAGGCGGCGCAGCGCCCCGCAGCCCACCGGGCGGCCCTCCTCGTAGGCGACGAAGAACGCGCCCGCCTCACCGGACACCTCCTGAGGCCCCACCAGGTCGGACTTGTCGAAGCCCTCGGGGAAGCGTGCGTCGATGTCGGCGGCGTACGCGTCCAGGCAGGCGCGGGCGTCCGGGGCGGCGCCGTCGACGAGTTCGACGGTGATGGCGGCCAGGCGCAGCAGGCGCTGCGAGGTGGCCATCGCCTCGATCAGCTGCGCACGCTGACCGGGGTCGAGGGTGTCCAGCAGGCCTGCCGCGAGCGCGTTGGCCCGGCGGTTCTGCTCCTTGATCTCGACGCGCCCGGCGGGCGTCGGCCGGGCCATGCGCAGCCGGTTGTCGTCCGGGTGGACACTGAGCCGGACCAGGCCCTGTGCCTCCAGAGCCTTGGCCATGCGGCTGAGGTAGCCGGCGTCGAGACCGAGGCGGCTCCTGAGTTCCCGGAGCGAGACCCCGCCCGGTTGCCCCGCGATCTCGAACAGCAGACGGGCCTCGCCGAGCGGGCGGTCCTGGCCGAGGTAGTGGTCGTCCAGGGCCCCGATACGGCGTGTGAAGTAGCGGTTGAACCGGCGGAGCGCCGCCACCTGCTCCGACGACACGGGTTCCGTATGTCCTCGCTGCATTCTTTGACTCTAGTCAAAGAATATGGGGGCGTCCATCCCTGCCCTTCCTGTCCGTCCCTTGGCATTCCGCTTTCGCCGGTCCCAGCAGCCCCTCTATGCTGATGGTTTGTCAACTGAACGTCTGACAACGGTCTTTCCACGCATCGGGGGAGTTCGCGTGAGCACCGCATATGTGCCTCAGCAACCGCAGCCGACGACGCCCGCAGGGGCGCCACCCACACCACCGCCCACTCCGCCGCACGCCAGCGAGGCGACCCGGCTGCTGTGCGCGGGCACCTATCTGGACTCCGGTTACCGCGACCGCGTGATCGAGGAACTCCACCTCAACGAGCAGCGGATCGTGGCGCCCTCGCTCGGCTTCGACGCCGCCCGCGTTCTCGCACACGCCCTGCGCGCCCGCCGCCAGGAGCTGCTGTGGGCCGGGGCGATCATCGGGCTGTGGGTGGTCGGCGGGGCCGTCAGCGGAGGGCCGCTGCTCCTCTTCCTCTGGCCGAGCGTGCTGCTCGCCCTCGCGCCGTGGGTCAGGGGGCGCGGCGAACAGCCGCCGTGGTACCGCCGGGTCGCCGCGTTCCTCGTCCGCTGGTGGGGCCGTGCGTTCTTCGCGACGATACTGGTCCTGATCGTCCTCGCCGCGTTCGGCGGCGGCTCGGACGACAGCTCCTCCCACGGCTCGTACGGCTCGTACGGATCCGACTACGGCTACGGCTACTCGGACTCGCCGAGCGTCAGCGATGCGTTCTCGCCGGGCAGCATCTCCGACGCGATCAAGCCGTGGCAGGCCTGGCTCACGCTCGCCGTGTTCGCGCTCATCGCCTGGTGCGTGCACTCCCAGCGCCACCAGTTCAGCCGCGCGCTGGCCGCCGAGCTCTCCCCGCAGCGCTTCCCGGACGCCGCCGGCGACCCCGCCGAGCAGGCCGAGAACCCGCGCTTCCAGCGGCTGAAGCAGCGCATCCGGGTCGAGCAGCACGCGCCGCTGGTCATGTACCACGAGGCGCGTCCGTTCTGCGGGGCCGGAGCGGCGTACAACACCTGGGTGCTCGCCGTCGAACTGCGGCGGGACGAGCTGAAGAAGCAGCAGCCGCTCAGCAACCGCGCGATCCTGGAGCGGATCCGCCCGCTGCTCGAACAGCTCCGCGTCCCGGCCGAGTACGCGGGCCCCGGCGTCCGCGACCGGCTGCGCTGGCTGGAGATCGACGAGTGCGTGTTCCTGCCGGTCGAGGGGCTGCTCACCCGGGACCAGGCGCCGTACACCCCGCAGGCCTTCGAGGAGCACCGGGCGCGGGCGGTCGAGGAGGGCGCCGAGAAGCGGCGGCACTTCCTGCGCATCCGCGTCGGCGGCTGGGAGGAGGAGCTGGTCGTCACGGTCTTCGTGCGCATCCACACCCAGGGCCGGATGCTGATGCTGGAGGTGGCGCCGCATGTGCTGACGCCGGTGCGGGCGGACTTCAAGGACGCCGACCGTACGGCCCACCGGTTCCGCAACAACAACGTGCTCGGCAAGGCGGCCGGCGCCGTCGTCCTGGTGCCCGCGTCGGCGGGGCGCTCGCTCGCCCAGCTCGGTCGCGGCCTGGTCTACGTGTGGCGGCTGCTGACCGGCGGATATGCGGGCGCACTGCCCGACGGCCCGGCACTGTCGGTGCGCGAACTGGGTTCGGTGCAGGCCGGTTCGCTCTTCCAGGAGATGGACGTGGCGCGCTATCTGAAGAGCGTGCAGGACCGGGTCGCCAACGGGGTGCGCGCGGCGCTCGCCGAAGCCGGTTACGAGACCGGTGAGTTCATGCAGAAGGTCGTGAACATCAGCAACGGCGACGTCAACATCGGCAACATCTCCGGCAACAACACGATCGCGGTCGGCATGCAGAACTCCGCCTCCTCCTCCAACGCCTCGGGCGGCGCCGCGCCGCAGAAGGGAGCCGACAGCAATGGCCAGTGAAGACCAGGGCATCACCATCGGTGACATCTCCGGCAACAACGTGGTCGCCGTCGGCCGCGGCGCGAGCGCCGAGAGCCATGTACACCAGGGCACGGGAGCGCAACCGGACGAGGCGACCCGGCAACTCCTCGCAGCGATACGGAAGTTGCGGGAGGACCTCGCGTTGGTGAACAGCACCGAGCAGACGGTCGCGCTGGGCGAGGCGCTCGCCGACACGGAGACCGAGATCACCAGCACCGGCCAGGCGGGACCCACGCGCCGCCAGCGTCTGCGTGAACTGCTCACCGACTCCCAGGCGCTGGTCACCTTCCTCTCCTCCGCCGGCGCCCTGGCCGGCCTTCTGGGGCGGTGAGAGGGACACGATGAGCGGGGGACAGCGGTACTGGAACGAGGACACCCAGCGCTGGGAGGACGGCACGGGCGGCAGCCCGGCGACCGAACCGACGCTGCCGAAGCCGACGCCGACGGACGAGGGGGCTCCACCCACCGGCCCGGCCTACCCGGCGCCCCCGGCCTCGACTCCCACCGTGGGGACGCAGACCCCCACCGTGAGGGCGCAGGGCTGGCCCGGTGCCGGTGCGGACAGCGCCTGGCACGGTCCGGGAGTCGAGGGCACCGTGCCGGAGTGGTCCAGCGGTGCCTCCTGGCCGCCCCCCGAGCCGCTCCCCGCACCCGCCCCCGCCGCAGGCCTCAACCGGCGGCTCGTCTGGTCCGTGGTCGTCGGTGCCGCCGTCGTCGGGGTCGCCGTGAGTCTCGTACTGACCCTGGTGGTCGGGAAGGACGACGGGGCGGGGAAGAAACCCGTGGCGGCGAGCGCCGCCCCGTCCTCGACGGCCTCCGCGTCGCCGGAGGTCTCGCAGTCGCCGTTCGCCGACGACACGGGATCGCCGTCCCCGTCGGCCTCCGCGCCGCCCCCGGGATACGAGCTGCGTGACGACACGGAGGGGTTCCGGATCGCGATACCCGAGGGGTGGTCGCGCAGCAGCGTCGAATCGCAGTACGGGATGGCAGTGGTGAACTACCGCAGCTCCGACCGGGAACACCGGCTGCAGGTGTACCAGGTCGCGGAGGCGTCGCCCGAAGCCTCCTTCGAGCTGTACCTCTCCGATCAGACCAAGAAGCCCGCCGGTTTCAAGAAGCTCGATCTGCAGAAGCTCGACGACGGCGAGTTCACCGGCTCACGGCTGGAGTACCAGGCCGACACGATCAAGGGCGAGCCCGACATCGGCACCTGGCACGTCTACGACGAGCGTTTCGTCGCGGCGGACGGCAACATCTACGCCATCGCCTCCTACGGCCCCGACTCCGACAGCCACGATGATCAACTCGCCGAGCTCGCCACGGCGTTGGACTGGTTCTGCCCGCCCTACACGACCTGCGACGCGGATCCGGGTACCGACTGACCGCTCTGCGTGCTACTCCGTTCCTTTTTCGCCCCATTCACCCCCATTTTCAGTGACGCAGCGCACTTTCCGCCATGGATTGCGCATGCAACCGGGGGCGGGGGGCAGGCGCTCACGGTCCTCGTGAGGGACACATGTGTCACTCAGGGGCACCGAACAGGAACGGAAGGCAGTACGGATCATGGCGGAGAGAGCGGAAACCCAGGGGCTGGACGCGCAGGCGACCATCCACGTGGCAGGGGAGTGGCGAGAAGCCTTCTCCGGTGCCACGCGCGAGATCATCGACCCCGCGGACGGCCAGGGCTTCGCTCTGGTTGCGGAGGGTGACGAGAAGGACACGGACCTGGCGGTCGCGGCCGCCCGGCGCGCCTTCGACCACGGCGACTGGCCCCGCACCCCCGTGGCCGAGCGCGCCGCGCTGCTGCGCCGCGTCGCCGACCTGCTCGTGCGCGACCGCGAGCGGCTCGGGCTGCTGGAGAGCCGGGACGCCGGCAAGACCGCCGAAGAGGGCCGGGTCGACATCGACTGCGTCGCCGACGCCTTCCGCTACTTCGCCGACCTGGTGGCCAGCGAGGCCCCGGGCCGGGTCGTCGACGCGGGCTCGCCCGACATCCACAGCGTCGTCGTACACGAACCGGTCGGCGTCTGCGCGCTGATCACGCCCTGGAACTACCCCCTTCTCCAGGCCAGCTGGAAGATCGCCCCGGCTCTCGCGGCGGGCAACACCTTTGTGATCAAGCCGAGCGAGATCACCCCGCTCACCACCATCGCGCTCATCGACCTGCTCTCCGAGGCCGGGCTCCCCACCGGCGTCGCGGGCATCGTCACCGGCCCCGGCCACACGGTCGGCGCCCGGCTCGCCGAGCACCCCGACGTCGACCTGGTCTCCTTCACCGGTGGCCTGGTCAGCGGCACCAAGGTGGCGCAGGCCGCCGCTCCGAGCGTCAAGAAGGTCGCCCTGGAACTCGGCGGCAAGAACCCCAACGTCGTCTTCGCCGACGCCTGCGCGACGGACGAAGGGTTCGACACCGCCGTCGACCAGGCCCTGAACGCGGCCTTCATCCACAGCGGCCAGGTCTGCTCGGCCGGCTCCCGCCTCATCGTCGAGGAGTCCGTACGCGAGCGCTTCGTCGCCGAGCTCGCCCGCCGCGCCGCCCGGATCCGCCTGGGCCGCGGCACCGAGGACGGCGTCGAGTGCGGTCCGCTGGTCTCCGAGCAACAGCGTGCCAAGGTCGAGGGGTACGTCGCCTCCGCGCTCGCGGAGGGTGCGGTGCTGCGGTCCGGCGGCAGGCGTCCCGAGCCGTCGCCGGAACGCCCCGAGGGCGGTTACTTCTACGAGCCGACCGTTCTCGACCAGTGCCACCGCGAGATGCGTGTCGTGCGCGAGGAGGTCTTCGGGCCTGTCCTCACGGTGGAGACGTTCCGTACCGAGGACGAGGCCGTTGCCCTCGCCAATGACACGGAGTACGGCCTTGCGGGGGCCGTGTGGACCGCCGATGCGGGGCGGGCCCGGCGGGTGGCCGGCCGTCTGCGGCACGGCACCGTGTGGATCAACGACTTCCATCCCTATCTTCCGCAGGCGGAGTGGGGTGGGTTCGGCAAGAGCGGGGTGGGGCGTGAGCTCGGCCCTGCGGGGCTGGCGGAGTACCGCGAGACCAAGCACGTGTACCAGAACCTGGCGCCCACGGCTGTGCGCTGGTTCCGCGGCTGAGACTGCGCTGCGCGCTGCCGGGTGCCGTTTGTAGGCCGTCGGTCGTCTGCAGGCTCGTTGTGGCTGGTCGCGCAGTTCCCCGCGCCCCTATCGGGGCGCGTTCGATCCCCCTTGGAGTTAGACCCCCCATGTCCGAGAACACCCAGATCTACGACTACGTCGTCATCGGCGGCGGGACGGCCGGGTCCGTCATCGCCTCCCGCCTCAGCGAGAACCCGGACGTCACCGTGGCCGTCATCGAGGGCGGGCCCAGCGACGTCGGGCGTGAGGACGTGCTGACGTTGCGCCGCTGGATGGGCCTCCTCGGCGGCGAGCTGGACTACGACTACCCCACCACCGAGCAGCCACGCGGCAACTCGCACATCCGGCACAGCCGGGCCCGGGTGCTCGGCGGCTGCTCCTCGCACAACACGCTGATCGCCTTCAAGCCGCTGCCGTCCGACTGGGACGAGTGGGAGGAGGCCGGCGCCAAGGGCTGGGGCGCCGTGCCGATGGAGGCGTACTACGCCCGGCTGAAGAACAACATCGTCCCGGTCGACGAGAAGGACCGGAACGACATCGCCCACGACTTCGTCGACGCCGCGCAGCACACGCTCGGCGTCCCCCGGATCGAGGGCTTCAACCGCTCGCCGTTCACCGAGGGTGTGGGCTTCTTCGACCTTGCCTACCACCCCGAGAACAACAAGCGGTCCTCGGCTTCGGTGGCGTATCTGCACCCGGTGATGGACGAGCGCGAGAACCTGACGATCCTCCTGGAGACCTGGGCGTACAAGCTGGAGCTGAACGGCACCCGGGCGGAGGGCGTGCACGTCCGCACCAAGGACGGCGAGGAGATCCTCGTACGGGCCCGCAACGAGGTGCTGCTCTGCGCCGGTGCCGTCGACTCCCCGCGGCTGCTGCTGCACTCGGGCATCGGCCCCCGCCAGGACCTGGAGGCGCTCGGCATACCCGTGGCGCTCGACCTGCCGGGCGTCGGCGAGAACCTGCTCGACCACCCCGAGTCGGTGATCGTCTGGGAGACCCACGGGCCCCTCCCGGAGAACTCCGCGATGGACAGCGACGCCGGTCTGTTCGTGCGCCGCGACCCCGAACACCAGGGCCCTGACCTGATGTTCCACTTCTACCAGGTGCCGTTCACGGACAACCCGGAGCGGCTGGGCTACGAACGCCCGAAGTACGGCGTCTCGATGACGCCCAACATCCCGAAGCCGAAGAGCCGCGGCCGGCTGTACCTCACCAGCGCCGACCCGTCGGCCAAGCCCGCCCTCGACTTCCGCTACTTCACGGACGAGGACGACTACGACGGCCGCACCCTGGTCGACGGCATCCGCATCGCCCGCGAGATCGCGCAGACCGAGCCGCTGGCGAGCTGGCTCAAGCGCGAGGTGGCCCCCGGCCCACACATCACCGGTGACGAGGAACTGAGCGAGTACGCGCGCAAGGTCGCGCACACCGTGTACCACCCGGCCGGGACCTGCCGTATGGGGGCGAGCGACGACGAACTGGCCGTCGTGGACCCGCAGTTGAGGATCCGCGGTCTGGACGGCATCCGTATCGCGGATGCCTCAGTGTTCCCGACCATGACCGCTGTGAACCCGATGATCGGAGTGCTGATGGTCGGGGAGAAAGCCGTAGACCTGATCGGAAGTGGTGCGTGATGAACGCGACGAACGTGATGAGCAAGCCGGTCTTCTCCGTCGAGGGGCTGTGGAAGGTGTTCGGCCCGAAGGCCGACCGCGTCCCCGCCGACCCCGGACTGACCTCGCTGGAGCCCGCCGAACTCCGCGCCCGCACGGGCTGCACCGCCGCCGTGCGTGACGTCTCCTTCGACGTACGCAAGGGCGAGGTGTTCGTGGTGATGGGCCTGTCCGGCTCCGGCAAGTCCACGCTCGTGCGCTGTCTGACCCGGCTGATCGAGCCGACGGCCGGCACGATCGCCATCGACGGCGAGGATGTCCGCGCCATGGACAAGTCCCGGCTGCGCGAACTGCGCCGCCACCGCGCCGCCATGGTCTTCCAGCACTTCGGTCTGCTGCCGCACCGCACGGTCCTCGACAACGTGGCGTACGGCCTGGAGATCCAGGGCGTGAGCAGGTCCGAGCGGCGCTCCCGCGCCCAGGAGGTCGTTGCCAAGGTCGGCCTGGAGGGCATGGAGCAGCGGCGTCCGAGCCAGCTGTCCGGCGGTCAGCGCCAGCGCGTGGGCCTCGCCCGCGCCCTCGCCGTCGACCCGGAGGTCCTGCTCTTCGACGAGCCGTTCAGCGCCCTCGACCCGCTGATCCGGCGGGACATGCAGGAGGAGGTGGTCCGCCTGCACCGAGAGGAGGGCCGCACGATGGTCTTCATCACCCACGACCTGAACGAGGCCCTCAAGCTCGGCGACCGCATCGCCCTGATGCGCGACGGCCGGGTCGTCCAGCTGGGCACCCCGGAGGAGATCGTGGGCAGCCCGGCCGACGACTACGTCCGAGAGTTCGTCCGGGACGTGCCGCGCGAGCAGGTGATGACGGTGCGTACGGCGATGCGGGCCGCACCCACGGGGGAGCCGGGCAACGGCCCGGCGCTCGCCCCGGACGCGACGGTCTCGGAGGCCATCGAGGCCGTCGCCCGCGCAGGCGCCCCGGCCCGCGTGATGGACGAGGGCCGCTGCGTCGGAACGGTGGACGCGGACACGCTACTGGGAGTTGTGGCCGGCACGGCCGCCACAACTGGCACGGCCGCCACAACTGGCACGGCCGCCACAACTGGCACGGCCGCCACAACTGGCACGGCCGCCACAACTGGCACGGCCGCCACAACTGGCGCGGCCGCCGGTGGCGATGATGCCGCCGCAGCCGGCACCGGCACCGGCGCCGCTGCCGTCGATGCCGCCCTAGCTGCGGGCAGTCGTGCCGCTGGGGCGGCACGGGTGGGCGCAGCGGCACCCGCCAAGCGCGGCCCAGCGACCCCACCCCCCGCCACAGATACGGAGGGCGTCTAATGGCAACGGTCACTGCATCCGCCCCGCGCGCACTGCCCGGCGGTCTGCTGAGGCACCGCGCGGTCCAGAAACTCCTGTTCCTCGCCCTCGCCGCCGCCATCCTCGTCCCCCTGGCCAACGCCCACTGGGCAAGCGGCAGTTGGCCCGCAACCCTCACAGTCGACCTCTCCAAACCGCTGACCACCGCCAGCAACTGGGTCATCGACAACCGCGACAGCAACCCGCTGTTCCTCTACTTCTTCGGCTACATCAGCAACGCCGTCGTGATCTCCGTACGCGCCGTCTATCTGGTGCTCCTCGCCGCGGGCTGGGCCGGCGTCACGGCCCTCGGGGCCCTCGTCGCCTGGCGCGTCGCCGGCGTCCGGCTCGCCCTCGGCACGGGCGCCGCCTTCCTCGCCTGCGGCCTGCTCGGCATGTGGGTGCCGACCATGCAGACGCTCGCGCTGATGGTGGTCGCCGTACTCGTGTCGGTCGTCGTCGGAGTGGTCCTCGGACTCGCCGCCGGACTCTCCGACCGCCTCGACCGCGGCCTGCGCCCGGTCCTCGACACCATGCAGGTGCTGCCCGCCTACGCGTATCTGCTGCCCGTCGTCCTGGTCTTCGGCATGGGTGTGCCCGCCGCCGTCCTCGCCACCGTCGTCTACGCCGCCCCGCCCATGGCCCGGCTCACCGCCCTCGGTCTGCAGGGCGCCGACAAGGAGGTCCTGGAGGCCGTCGACTCGCTCGGTGCCACCGCGCCCCAGCGCCTGCTGACCGCCCGGATCCCGCTGGCCCGCAAGGAACTCCTCCTCGGCCTCAACCAGACGATCATGATGGCGCTGTCGATGGCCGTCATCGCCTCCGTCATCGGCGCGGGCGGCCTCGGTGACCGCGTCTACCAGGCGCTGGCCTCGGTCGACGTGGGCGCGGCGCTCGCGGCCGGCATCCCGATCGTGCTGCTCGCCGTCGTACTGGACCGGGTGACCGGCGCCGCGGGCGAGCGGGCCGGCGAGGAGCCCGGAAGCCTCCGCCCGTGGCTCTACGCCGCTGCCACCGCCGTGGCCGTCGCGCTCGCCGGACGGCTGGCGGGCCGCCTCGACTGGCCCGACGCCTGGACGTTCGACATCGCCGAGCCGGTCAACCGTGCCGTCGACTGGATGACCGCGCACCTGTACTCGGGCGTGCCCGTGGTGGGCGGCACCGCCGACTGGGCGGGCCACTTCACCACCTGGGTGCTGAACCCGGTCCGCAGCGGACTGCAGGGGCTGCCCTGGTGGTCGGTCCTGCTCGTCGTCGCCGCTCTCGCGTGGCTGATCGGCACCTGGCGCACCGCGCTCACCGCGGTCCTCGCCATGGCCGCGATCGGCGTGCTCGGTGTGTGGCAGCCCTCGCTCGACACGCTCTCCCAGGTGCTGGCGGCCGTCGCCGTCACCCTGGTCCTGGGCTTCGCGATCGGTATCGCGGCGGCCCGCAGCGACCGGTTCGAGCGCCTGCTCCGCCCCGTCCTGGACGTCTTCCAGACGATGCCGCAGTTCGTGTACCTGATCCCGGTGGTCGCGCTGTTCGGTGTGGGCCGCGCGCCCGCCGCGGCGGCCGCCGTCGTCTACGCGCTGCCCGCCGTCGTCCGCATCACCACACAGGGCCTGCGCCAGGTCGACCCGGCCGCGCTGGAGGCGGCCCGCTCGCTGGGTGCGAGCCCCGCCCAGCAGCTGCGCCAGGTGCAACTCCCGCTCGCCCGCCGGGCGTTGCTGCTCGCCGTCAACCAGGGCGTGGTCCTCGTCCTCGCCGTCGTCGTCATCGGCGGCCTGGTCGGCGGTGGCGCGCTCGGCTACGACACCGTCTTCGGCCTGGCCCAGGGCGACCTGGCGACCGGCCTGGTTGCGGGCGCCGCGATCGTCTGCCTCGGCCTGATGCTCGACCGGGTGACCCAGCCGACCGAACGCCGCACGAAGAAGGGAGCGTGACATGCGACTTCGTACGAGCATGAGTACGACTCTGGGGACGACCGCCGTGGTGGGCTCCCTGGTGCTGCTCACCGGCTGCGGCGCGGCCGACATGACCAAGCAGGCGTCCCCGTTCGCCAACGCGCAGGGCGCCAAGTCCGTGACCCTGTCGGTCCAGTCCTGGGTGGGTGCGCAGTCCAACGTGGCCGTCGCCCAGTACCTCCTGGAGCACAAGCTGGGCTACCGGGTCGACACCGTCCAGGTGGACGAGGTCCCCGCCTGGGACGCGCTCAGCCAGGGCCGCGTCGACGCCATCCTGGAAGACTGGGGCCACCCCGACCAGGAGAAGCGCTACGTCGACGACAAGAAGACCATCGCGCGCGGCGGCGGCCTCGGGGTGACCGGCCACATCGGCTGGTACGTGCCGACGTATCTCGCCAAGCAGCACCCCGACATCACCGACTGGAAGAACCTCAACAAGTACTCGTCGCTGTTCCGCACCGCGGAGAGCGGCGGCAAGGGCCAGCTGATGGACGGCTCGCCGTCCTACGTCACCAACGACAAGGCGCTGGTGAAGAACCTGAAGCTGGACTACCAGGTGGTATTCGCCGGTTCCGAGGCCGCGCAGATCACGCAGATGAAACAGTTCGCCAAGGAGAAGAAGCCCTTCCTGACGTACTGGTACGCGCCGCAGTGGCTGTTCAAGAAGGTCCCGATGACCGAGGTGAAGCTGCCGCCGTACAAGGAGGGCTGCGACACGGACCCGGCGAAGGTCGCCTGCGCGTACCCGCACACCCCGCTGCAGAAGTACCTCAACGCGGACTTCGCGAAGAGGGGCGGCAAGGCGGCGTCCTTCCTGAAGAAGTTCAGGTGGACCACCGAGGACCAGAACGAGGTCTCCCTGATGATCGCCGACCAGAAGCTGACTCCCGAGCAGGCGGCGAAGAAGTGGGCGGACAGCCACGCGGCGACGTGGAAGGCGTGGCTGTCCTGATCACTTCTGCTTCTTCAGCTGCTCGGCCATCCCCTGCAGCGCCAGCGCCGCCCAGCGCTGGAGTCCCGGCCCGAACGTGATGCGGGTGGCCCCGAGTTCACCGAGTCCGGTGGGCGAGGGGCCCTTGCCGTCGAGCGTGCCGTGCACGTTGATCGGACCCTGGATCCCGGACCGCAGCAGCGGCAGTACGTTCGCCGGGGCGCCGATCGGATAGACGCAGTCGGCGCCCGCGGCGACGTACAACGCGGCCCGCTCGATGGCCCGTTCGGGGTTGCCATCCCCGTACTCGAACGTGTCGACACGGGCGTTGACGAAGAGGGAGTCCCCGGCCGCGTACCGCACTTCGGCCAGCCACTCGGCGTGCTCGTGCGGGTCCTTGAGGACGCCCCCGCTGGAGTCCTCAAGGTTGCAGCCGACGGCGCCCGCTTCCAGGAGCCGCTCCACCAGCTCCTTCGGTGCCAGCCCGTACCCGTCCTCGACGTCCGCCGACACCGGCACGTCCACGGCCCAGGCGATGCGCGCCACCGCTGCGAACATCTCGTCGGCCGGCGTCGACCCGTCCTCGTGGCCGAGGGAGGCCGCGATCCCCGCGCTGGGCGTCGCGAGCGCCGGAAACCCGGCCTCGACGAACACCCGGGCACTGACCACGTCCCAGGGGCCGGGGAGGACGAGCGGGTCACCGGGCGCGCGCCTTCGGTGCAGGGCGCGGAAGTCGTCCACCCCGCTCACCGGTGCTGCCCCGCCTCGTAGTGGCCGGGAGCCATGCGGCACGTCACACCGAACCGGTTCCACGCGTTGATCACCGTGATCGCGGCGATCAGCTGCGCCAGCTCGGGCTCCTCGAAGTGCTTGGCGGCGTGGTCGTACACCTCGTCCGTGACGAAGCCGTCGGTCAGCACGGTGACCGCCTCGGTCAGCTCCAGGGCGGCGAGCTCCTTCTCCGTGTAGAAGTGCCTCGACTCCTCCCATGCGCCCAGCTGCACGATCCGCTCGACGCCCTCACCGGCCGCGAGCGCGTCCTTGGTGTGCATGTCCAGGCAGAACGCGCAGTGGTTGAGCTGCGAGGCACGGATCTTCACCAGCTCAAGGAGCTTCGGGTCCAGGCCCCGCCGGGCGGCCGCGTCGAGGCGGACCATCGCCTTGTAGACCTCGGGGACGTGCTGGGCCCAGCGCAGCCGGGCGGGCTGCTCGGGCGCGTATCCGGTGGCTTCTTCTGTCGTCATGCTCTCGACCCTAGAAGTGAGGCAGCCCAGGGGTATGGTCCATTTCCATGGCGAAATCCTGGGCCACTTTGGGCGTCGACCTGCACCTTGAGCCGACGGGTCCCGGGCTCCGCAGGGGCCTGACCGACGCCCTGCGCGAGGCCGTCCGCACCGGTCGGCTGGCCCCGGGCACCCGGCTGCCCTCCTCCCGCACCCTCGCCGCCGACCTGGGCATCGCCCGCAACACGGTCGCCGACGCATACGCCGACCTGGTCGCCGAGGGCTGGCTGACGGCGCGGCAGGGCTCCGGCACCCGCGTGGCCGACCGGGCGGTGAGCCGGCCCGCCGCGCCCGCCCCTCAGCCCCGCACCATCGACCGCCCTGCATACGACCTGATCCCCGGCAGCCCCGACCTGGCCTCCTTCCCCCGCACTCAGTGGCTGAAGGCCGCCCGCCGTGCGCTCACCGCGGCCCCGTACCAGGCCCTCGACTACGGCGACCCGCGCGGCCGCATCGAACTGCGCACCGCCCTCGCCGGCTACCTCGCCCGCGCCCGGGGCGTACGCACCGACCCCGAACGCATCCTGATCTGCGCCGGCATCTCGCAGGGCCTGCGCATCCTCTGCGCGGTGCTGAGGGCACGCGGTGCGAGCACGATCGCCGTGGAGTCGTACGGCCTGTACGTGCACTGGGACCTGCTGGCGGCGGCCGGCCTGCGGACGGTGCCGCTGCCGTTCGACGAACGGGGCACCAACCCCGGGGAGTTGACGGCCGAGGACGCCGTCCTGCTCACCCCCGCCCACCAGTTCCCGATGGGCGGCACCCTGCACCGCGACCGGCGGGTGGCCGCCGTCGACTGGGCCCGCCGCACCGGCAGCCTGCTTGTCGAGGACGACTACGACGGCGAGTTCCGCTACGACCGCCAGCCCGTCGGCGCCCTCCAGGGCCTGGACCCGGATCACGTCGTCTACGCAGGCACGGCCAGCAAGTCCCTCGCCCCCGGCCTCAGACTGGCCTGGCTGGTCCTGCCCCCGGACCTCGTCCAGGAGGCGGCCAAGGCCAAGGGGCACATCGACTCCTGCGGGGCCCTGGACCAGCTGACGCTCGCCGAGTTCCTCACCTCCGGCGCCTACGACCGGCATGTACGCGCCGCCCGGCTGCACTACCGCCGCCGCCGGGACGCACTCGTCGCGGAACTCGCGCGGCGGGCCCCGCAGGTCGGCGCCACCGGCATCGCGGCGGGCCTGCACGTGGTGCTGCGGCTGCCGCCGGGCACCGAGCAGGCGACACTGCGGGCGGCGGCCTGGCAGGGCCTCGCGGTGCACGGACTGCACCGCTACCGGCACCCCGAAGCGACCGTCGAGCCGCACGACGCGCTGGTGGTGGGGTACGGGACACCGCCGGACCATCGGTGGGCCGGAGCGCTGGAGGCGCTGTGCAGGGTGATGTCGCGCACGGCGAGCGTCACGTGATACGCCCCCTCCAGCCCGTGCAGGGTTCGGCCGGCCGCGGCCTCCGGGACGATCTCGCCGTCCTTCTGCGGATTCAGCGTGACGTCGGCGATGGTCCCACCCGGCTCCCGGCTGAACACCCGCACGATCTGCGCGTCGTTCGGTCCCATGACGTGATACCCCCTGTCCCGGCCTGCCCATCCGGCCGTACAGCGGAAGCTCCGGAGCCGGTCAGGTCCCCGGCCTCCGGGACGGACCCAGGGAAACCCCGGGGTCGGCGGCCGCGCCCGGTGAGGCTTCCGTCGGCGCCTCCCCGAACCGTGCCAGCGCCAACGCTCCCGCGACGGCGACCAGGAACCCCAGCACCGCAAGCCAGGCGAGCCCCTCCCGCGTACGGTCCCCGAGCCACACCACCCCCACCGCCGCCGGCCCGATCGTCTCGCCGATCACCATCCCGGCGGTGGCGGTGGTCACGGAGCCGCGCTGCAACGCCGACGTCAGCAGCAGGAAGGCCGCGCCCCCGCCGATGACGAGGGCGTATGTCGCCGGGTTGGTGAGCAGCTCCGACGGAGCGAGCGAGTCGATCAGCCGCACCGACACCTCCACCACCCCGAAGCCGAACCCGGCCCCCAGCCCGAGCACCAGCGCCCGACCCCGCCCGGACCACCGCCCTCCGAACAGCCCGAGCAGCAGCACCACGACGGCGATCGCGAGCATCGCGTACTTCAGCGCCGTCGACCCCTGGCGGTCCCCCTCGGTCCCGGACGCCAGCCCCAGCATGGCGAGCCCGGCGCACACCACCCCGACGGCACCCCACTCCGTCCCGCTCAGCCGCACCTGCAGCAGTCGCGCCGCGACCACCCCGGTCACCGCCAGGCTGGATGCGAGCGCCGCGGCGACCGCGTAGATCGGGATCGACCGCAGGGCGGCGATCTGGAACAGAAACCCCAGCCCGTCCAGAGCCAGCCCGGCCAGATACCGCCACTGCCGCAAGGCCCGCAGCAGCAGCGCCGCCTCCCCGCCCCCGCCCGTACCGGCCGACCGCGCGGCGACCGCCTGCAAGACCGTCGCGGTACCGAAGCAGACCGCCGCGCCCAGCGCGCACACCATCCCAAAGATCACAAAGCGACTGTAGGGGAGAGCCCCACAGGAGGGGTGCCTGGGGCTGCGCTCTTACCTCTCTTTAGGCTGTGGCCCGGACAACGCAGGACAGCCGCATCGAACGGGGAGACACAAACGTGGCCGACACACGCAGGCAACTACGCTCGGGCGCCGTCGTGCTCGGCGGCATGGGCTTCCTCGCCGCGGCCCTCACCGCCTGCTCCTCCGACCCCGACAAGCGCTGTGTGGACCGCGACAGCTACAACCTGGCCAAGGGCTACAAGGTCGTCGCCGACAAGAACTGCAAGTCCACCAACACCTCCGTCCACGGCACCTGGCACTACGGGGGCGAGAAGGAGGACGGCTGGGTCGACGGCGGGTCGTTCACCAAGCCCCGCAGCTCCTCCGGCGGTTCCGGCCACGGAGTGTCCCGGGGCGGCTTCGGCGGCGGCGAGGGCAGCTCCGGCGGCTGAAACCCATGCAGCGACACACCCTCACCCCCCGCCCCGACTGGCAGCGGACCGTCGAGGAGCAGGGTCTCGTCTACCCCGTCACCCGCCACCCCGACGGCTCCCTGCGCCCCTACTGGGACGAGAGCGCCTACTACTCCTTCACCCTCGACGAGGTCGAGGCCCTGGAGGAGGTCGTCGAGGAACTCCACCGCATGTGCCTGGCCGCCGCCGAGCACATCGTGACGCGGGGCCGCTTCCCCGACCTGGGCATCACCGACCCGCGCGTGGCCCAGGCGGTCGCCGAGGCCTGGCACCGCCGCGCCGAACTCCCCTCCGTCTACGGCCGTTTCGACCTCCGCCACGACGGCACGGGCCCGGCGAAGCTCCTGGAGTACAACGCCGACACCCCCACCTCCCTGGTCGAGGCCGCCTCCCCCCAGTGGTTCTGGATGGAGGACCGCTTCCCGGGCGCCGACCAGTGGAACTCCCTCCACGAGCGCCTCGTCGCCGCCTGGAAGAAGCAGGCCGCCCTCCTCCCGCCCGGCAGCCCCCTCTACTTCGCACACTCCTCGGCCGACGAACTCGGCGAGGACCTGATGACTGTCGCCTATCTGAAGGAGACCGCCGAGCAGGCGGGCCTGGACACCGACTGGATCTCCATGGAGGAGATCGGCTGGGATCCACTCTCCGGCCGCTTCGTCGACAACCAACTCCGCTTCATCCGCAGCTGCTTCAAGCTCTACCCGTGGGAGTGGCTCACCACCGACCGCTTCGCCGGCCATGTCCTCGACACCCTCGACAACGGCGGCGGCACGGGCACCACCCTGTGGATCGAGCCCGCCTGGAAGATGCTGCTCAGCAACAAGGCGCTGCTCGCCGTCCTCTGGGAGCTGTACCCCGGCCACCCGAACCTCCTTCCGGCGTATCTGGACGGCTCCCGAGAGCTTGCCTCGACCACCGGTTACGTCGCCAAGCCCCTGCTGGGCCGCGAGGGAGCCGGCGTCACCATCCACCAGCCCGGCACCGAACCGGTCTTGCACGAAGAGGCCTGCTGCTACCAGGAGTTGGCCCCACTGCCCGACTTCGACGGCAACCATGTCGTGCTCGGCGCCTGGGTGGTCGACAACGAGTCGGCGGGCCTGGGCATCCGGGAGTCCTCCGGCCTGATCACGGACGCGTACGCCCGCTTCCTGCCGCATGTGATCCTGTGACGCGCAGGGGTCACTAAAGGCCCAGCACGCCCCGCAGTTGGGCCAACCCCCAGTTCAGATCCTCCTTCTCGACGACGAGGGGCGGTGCGATCCGCACCGTCGGCCCGTGGGTGTCCTTCACCAGCACCCCCCGCTCCATCAGCTTCTCGGACACCTCCCGTCCCGTGCCGTACCGCGGCGCGATGTCGACGCCCGCCCACAGCCCCCGCCCGCGGACCGCCTTCACCCGCCCCGTGCCGGTCAACGCCCCCAGTTCCCGGTGCAGATGACCGCCCAGCTCCGCGGACCGCGCCTGGAACTCGCCGGTCCGCAGCATCGCGATCACCTCCAGCGCCACCGCACACGCCAGCGGATTCCCACCGAACGTCGAACCGTGCTCACCGGGCCGGAACACCCCGAGCACATCGGCCGACGACACCACCGCCGAGACCGGCACGATCCCACCTCCGAGCGCCTTCCCGAGCACATACACATCCGGCACGACGCCCTCGTGCTCGCACGCGAAGGTGGTGCCGGTCCGCCCGAGCCCCGACTGGATCTCGTCGGCGACGAACAACACGTTCCGCTCCCGCGTCAGCTCCCGCACCGCCGGCAGATATCCGGCCGGCGGCACCAGCACCCCCGCCTCGCCCTGGATCGGCTCCAGCAGCACGGCCACCGTGTTCTCCGTGACCGCCGACCGCATCGCCGTCATGTCCCCGTACGGCACGATCTCGAAGCCCGGCGTGTACGGACCAAAGTCCGCCCGCGCCTCCGGGTCGGTGGAGAAGCTGACAAGGGTCGTCGTCCGGCCGTGGAAGTTGTTGCCCGCGACCACGATCTTCGCCATCTCCGCAGGCACGCCCTTGACCCGGTAGCCCCACTTCCGGGCCGTCTTCACCGCCGTCTCCACCGCTTCCGCGCCGGTGTTCATGGGCAGCACCAGCTCCATCCCGCACAGCTCGGCCAGCTCGGAGCAGAACGCCGCGAACCGGTCGTGGTGAAACGCCCGCGACGTCAGCGTCACCCGCTCCAGCTGCGCCTTCGCCGCCTCCACCAGGCGTCGGTTGCGATGGCCGAAGTTGAGCGCCGAATAGCCGGCCAACAGGTCCAGATACCGCCTCCCCTCCACATCCGTCATCCACGCCCCGTCCGCGGAGGCGATGACCACGGGCAGCGGGTGGTAGTTGTGCGCGCTGTGCGCGTCGGCGGCGGCGATGAGTGTCTCCGTAGCGGTCACGGGATCTCCCGAAGGTGCCAGGTGCTGTGAGGGTGCCCCTTTCTTATCCTCGCCCGCATGGTGGACGCGGGACCTCTGCGTTCCGGCGCGCCCGGTAGGCTGATCCGCGGGCCGTGACTGGCGCGCTGGGATGGGACCGACCATCGGGGAGCGGCCCCGGCTCGGGGCAGATCCCGAGTGACCGAGTGCCGTGCGCCTGGGCCGACCGTGAACCGTGAACGCTTCTAGCCACGCCACCCGGAGGCCGACGACATGTCAGAGCAGCAGCCCCTCTCCACCGAGTCCACCGCCTTCCGTGCCGCCCTCGACGTGATCCGCGCCGTCGAGCCGCGCGTCGCCGACGCCATCGGGCAGGAGGTCGCCGACCAGCGCGAGATGCTCAAGCTGATCGCCTCCGAGAACTACGCCTCGCCGGCGACCCTCCTCGCGATGGGCAACTGGTTCAGCGACAAGTACGCCGAGGGCACCATCGGCCGCCGCTTCTACGCCGGCTGTCGCAACGTCGACACCGTCGAGTCCCTCGCCGCCGAACACGCCAAGGAACTCTTCGGCGCCCGCCACGCCTATGTCCAGCCGCACTCCGGCATCGACGCCAACCTCGTCGCCTTCTGGTCCGTCCTCGCCGACCGCGTCGAGGCCCCGTTCCTGGAGAAGACCGGCGCCCGCCAGGTCAACGACCTGACCGACGCCGACTGGGCCGAACTCCGCCAGGCCTTCGGCAACCAGCGCATGCTCGGCATGTCCCTGGACGCGGGCGGCCACCTCACCCACGGCTTCCGCCCGAACATCTCCGGCAAGATGTTCGACCAGCGCTCCTACGGCACCGATCCCGCCACGGGCCTCATCGACTACGAGGCCCTGCGCGTCTCCGCCCGGGAGTTCAAGCCGCTGATCATCGTCGCCGGCTACTCCGCCTACCCCCGTCTGGTGAACTTCCGCATCATGCGGGAGATCGCCGACGAGGTCGGTGCGACCCTGATGGTGGACATGGCACACTTCGCCGGTCTGGTCGCGGGCAAGGTGCTGACCGGCGACTTCGACCCGGTCCCGCACGCCCAGATCGTCACCACCACCACCCACAAGTCACTGCGCGGCCCGCGGGGCGGCATGGTCCTGTGCGACGACTCGCTCAAGGACCAGGTCGACCGTGGCTGCCCGATGGTCCTCGGTGGCCCGCTCCCGCACGTCATGGCCGCCAAGGCCGTCGCCCTCGCCGAGGCGCGTCAGCCCTCCTTCCAGGACTACGCCCAGCGGATCGTCGACAACTCCCGGGCGCTCGCAGAGGGTCTGATGCGCCGCGGCGCCACCCTCGTCACCGGTGGCACCGACAACCACCTCAACCTCATCGACGTCGCCACTTCCTACGGCCTCACCGGCCGTCAGGCCGAGGCGGCTCTGCTCGACTCGGGCATCGTCACCAACCGCAACGCCATCCCCTCGGACCCCAACGGCGCCTGGTACACCTCCGGCATCCGCATCGGCACCCCCGCCCTGACCACGCGTGGCCTGGGCACCGCCGAGATGGACGAGGTCGCGGGCCTCATCGACCGCGTCCTCACCACCACCGAGCCGGGCACCACCAAGTCGGGCGCCCCGTCCAAGGCGCAGCACGTCCTCGACCCGAAGATCGCGGACGAGATCTCCCGCCGCGCCACCGACCTCGTGGCCGGCTTCCCGCTGTACCCGGAGATCGACCTGGGCTGACCAACGCCCTCTCTTGAGTTTTCAAAGATCGACGTCGTGCGGAGATCGGTGACGTTCGGAGATCGTGATGCTCAGAGATCGGTGATGCTCAGAGATCGATGAGCTCCTGTCGTGGCTCCTCCCGCGGCGGTCCGGCACTCTGCCGGGCCGCCGCGCGGCGTATCAGCAGCGCCCCGCCGGCCCCCACCGCGAGCCCCAGGGCCGCCCCGGGCACCGCCCACCAGACACCGCTCCTGCCCACCCGCTGCTCGGTGGCCCGCTGCCGTGCGGCGCCGCCCCCGGCCTCCCCGTCGCCCAGCCCGCTCAGCACTTTCGCCTGCTCCAGCTGCACAAACACCGAGCGCGGTGCCCGATGCCAGCGGATGTCGTCGTCCTGGACGGCCGGCGCGGGATCGCTGCGTATCCAGGGCGTGCCGTCCGCCGTCACGAACAGCTGGTCCTGCCGCTCGACGGCGACGTCACCGCCCGGCGGACGCATCGTCTGCGGCCAGCCTCCGACCCCGGTCAGCGCCCAGATCACCGTGAAGTCCACCGCCGGACGGCGACCCTCGACCCAGTCGTCCGGCACCCGCTCCGTCCCCGCGTAAGTCGGCCGCAGCAGCTGTCGCAGGCGAGCGAAGGCGGGCTCACCGGACCGCAACACCGTGGTCTGCCCGGTGCCGCCCGCGATGATCATCGCCAGGTCGGGGACGTCCCGGCCCTGTGCCTGCGCCGCCGCGTCAGTCCCGCCGGATGCCGCGGTCGCCGGCATTCCGCACAGCGCCACAGCCACCACCGCCGTGAAGAGAGCGGCGCCCCGCGCCCCCGCCCGACTGCCCCTCCACCCACGCATCCCGTCCCCCAACCGGTCGGTCCGGCGGCCCTTCCGCGAGCCGTCTGTCACTTCTGGTACACCGCCCGAGCCGTCGGGGTTCCCACCCCGGCCGCCCTAATCCGAGGGCTTCTCCAGCGACTTCGCGATCTCCACGGCCCGGTGCTCGGACACGACACCCTCCAACCGCAGCGTCATGGCCCCCGCACCCGTCCGGTGGGTCCACAGCAGCGTCGGCCCCGCGGTCCGCTTCCTGCGGGTGAAGCGGTTCCCGTCGGTGTCGACCAGCCAGAAGCTCAGCAGGTGTGGGCGCGGAAACCACAGGGCGTAGTCCTGCGCGCCGTCCGCAGAGGGCTCCTTGCTCAGCTCGATCCACTCCGGCGCCTCGCGCAGCACCTTGGTGAAGCCGACGTCCAGCCGCTCCGGGAACTCGTCCAGACGGACCGTGTGCCCGCCCTCCCGCCAGCACAGGCTCACCAGAAGACGACCGCGCGGCTCGCTCGTCACCGCCACCGTGTCCGGCACGCCGAGCGCGTCCGGCACCAGCGGCTCGAAACCGGCCCGATGCCCGGCCTGCCCGAGCGACACCGATGTGCCGCAGCCCGGCACCGAGGCGCCCGGCGAGGGCACCGCCGACGGGTCGTACCGCACCTCCACCCCGCCGAAGCCGAACCAGTCGAAGACCGCGGCCCGCACCGGGGGCGTGAGCACGAGAACCGTCAGCAGACCGCACAGGACCGTGGCCAGCGAGCGCCACCGCAGCCGGGTCCAGCGCCGGGCCGCGCGCAGTCGCTCACGGGCGCCCCGGGGCTCGGCCACCGGGACCGGCACCTGCTCGGCCAGTATCTGCCCCAGCACCCGCTCGACCATCGTCTCGGCGCCGGAAGAACCGTCGGCACCCTCGCTCCCGGGCGCGTCCAGCGACCGGCCGAGCGCTCGCAACTCCTCCGGCAGCCGGGAAGGCCGCACCTCGCGCTCCCTCCCGTGGTCACGCCCACGCGGCCCCCGGCCACCGGCGCGCCCCGGACCACGGCCGCCCTCACCGTCGTACGCACCCCGTCCCTCACTCACGCTCATCACCCCCTTCCCGAGGTCTGAAATCCGGCAGCAGTCGGCCCAGCTTGCGCAGAGCGCGGTTCAGTCGGGACTTGACCGTCCCGCGAGGCCAGCCCAGGGCCTGGGCCGTCTCGGACTCGTCCATCTCCAGGAGATAGCGGTAGGTGACGACCAGGCGGTGCTCCTCGCTCAGCTGCTCCAGGGCGGACAGCAGCGCCGCACGGCGCTCCGTCTCCAGCGTCGCCACCGCCGGGTCCGCCGACTCCGGTATCAGCGGTTCCGCCTCCACGAAGGCCGCCTCCCGGCCGGCGAGCGTGCGCTGCCGCGCCGCCGTACGCACTGTGTTCCTCGTCTCATTGGCGACGATCGACAGCAGCCACGGCTTGAAGGCGGCGCCGTCCCGGAATCTGCCCAGCGCGCAGTACGCCTTGACGAAGGCCTGCTGCACCACGTCCTCCGCGTCCGCACCCGCCCCGAGCGCCGCGGCCGCTCTGAGCGCGATGCCCGTATGGGCCCGCACCAGCTCCGCATACGCCTCCGGCTCCCCGGCGCGTACGCGTGCGATCACCGCGGCCTCATCGACGATGCGGCCCCCCTCCCGCGTTCTCACACTCTTGTTACACCGCAGCAGACGGATCGGTTCCCACCTGTTTCCGACCAGTTCCGGATCGGCTCGACAGACCTGAGAGAATGGTGAGCATGGCCTCTGATCGTCCCCGTGTGCTTTCTGGAATCCAGCCCACCGCAGGCTCGTTCCACCTCGGCAACTACCTCGGCGCCGTGCGCCAGTGGGTGGCCCTGCAGGAGTCCCACGACGCGTTCTACATGGTCGTCGACCTGCACGCGATCACGGTTCCGCAGGACCCGGCCGAGCTGCGCGCCAACACCCGGCTCGCCGCCGCCCAGCTGCTCGCGGCCGGTCTCGACCCCGAGCGCTGCACGCTCTTCGTCCAGAGCCATGTCCCCGAGCACGCCCAGCTGGCCTGGGTCATGAACTGCCTCACCGGCTTCGGTGAGGCCTCCCGCATGACCCAGTTCAAGGACAAGTCCGCCAAGCAGGGCGCGGACCGGGCGAGCGTCGGCCTTTTCACGTACCCGATCCTCCAGGTCGCCGACATCCTGCTCTACCAGGCCAACGAGGTCCCGGTCGGCGAGGACCAGCGCCAGCACGTCGAGCTCACCCGCGACCTCGCCACGCGCTTCAACGGCCGCTTCGGCGAGACCTTCACCATCCCGAAGCCGTACATCCTCAAGGAGACGGCGAAGATCTACGACCTCCAGGACCCGTCGATCAAGATGAGCAAGTCGGCGTCCACGCCGAAGGGCCTCATCAACCTCCTCGACGACCCCAAGGCCACCGCCAAGAAGGTCAAGAGCGCCGTCACCGACACCGACACCGTCATCCGCTTCGACGCCGAGAACAAGCCCGGCATCAGCAACCTGCTCACCATCTACTCCACCCTCACCGGCAAGTCGATCGCCGAGCTGGAGCAGGAGTACGAGGGCAAGATGTACGGCGCCCTCAAGACGGACCTCGCCGAGGTCATGGTCGAGTTCGTGACGCCCTTCAAGGAGCGCACCCAGCAGTACCTGGACGACTCGGAGACCCTGGACTCGATCCTGGCCAAGGGCGCGGAGAAGGCCCGCGCGGTCGCCGCGGAGACCCTCTCCCAGGCGTACGACAAGGTGGGCTTCCTGCCCGCCAAGCACTGACGTACACCAGCGCACGCACGTACCACTCGGCAGAGCGCTGCACATCACTACGGTTGCGCCTGCCCGCGACCCAGCCGTGGCCGTACAGTCGATAGCCGACGGCCCAGAACAAATCCGTCACGACGACAGGAGACGACGTGGGGACCGTAACGATCGGCGTGTCGATCGCGGTCCCGGAGCCTTACGGCAGCCTGCTCCAACAGCTGCGCGCGGGCTTCGGCGACGCCGCTGCTCACGGCATCCCCACGCATGTCACCCTGCTGCCGCCGACCGAGGTCGACAGCAGCGATCTGTCGGCGGTCGAGGCGCACCTGGCCGAGGTCGCCGCGACCGGCCGGCCGTTCCCGATGCGGCTGTCCGGCACCGGTACGTTCCGGCCCCTGTCACCCGTCGTCTACGTGCGGATCGCCGAGGGCGTGGAGGCCTGCACCCAGCTGCAGAAGCAGCTCCGCGATCCCTCCGGCCCGGTCCCGCGCGAACTGCAGTTCCCGTACCACCCACATGTCACGGTGGCGCACGGCATCGACGACGAGGCGATGGACCGCGCCTTCGAGGAGCTCGCCGACTACGAGGCCGACTGGCCGTGCACCGGCTTCGCCCTCTACGAGCAGGGCGCGGACGGCGTCTGGCGCAAGCTGCGGGAGTACGCCTTCGGCGGCCTGGTGGTGCCGCCGCAGGCCGGGCACGTGCAGCGCGGTTCGCTGCCGACCCGGTAGCCGCGGGGCCTGTGATTACAGGGGCAGTCGGCGGATCACCGCGCGTGGCACGTGCCGCAGGGTTGCCATCACCATGTGCAGCGTGCCGGGTACCACACCGTTTCCGGGCGCTGCCGCAGGCCGGGCACGTGCAGTGCGGTTCGCTGCCGACCCGGTAGCCGCGGGGCCTGTGACTACAGGGGCAGTCGGCGGAACACCCCGCGCGGCACGTGCCGCAGGGCCGCCATCACCACGCGCAGCGTGCCGGGCACCCACACCGTTTCCGAGCGCCGCCGCAGCCCCAGTTCGACGGCCGTCGCCACCGCCTCCGGGGTCGTCGCGAGCGGTGTTTCCTCCAGGTCGGCGGTCATCTTCGACCGTACGAACCCGGGGCGCACGACCATGACGTGCACGCCCGTGCCGTACAGCGCGTCGCCCAGGCCCTGTGTGAAGACGTCCAGGCCGGCCTTGCTGGAGCCGTAGATGAAGTCGCTGCGGCGGGCCCGCTCGCCGGCGACCGAGGAGAGCACCACCAGCGAGCCGTGGCCCTGCGTCTGCAGCGCGCGTGCGCTCACCAGGGCCGCCGACACAGCGCCGGTGTAGTTGGTCTGTGCGACGCGCACCGCCCAGGCCGGTTCGCGCTCGTCGCGCGCCTGGTCGCCGAGGATCCCGAAGGCGAGCAGCACCATGTCGACGTCGCTCTCCGCGAAGACCTTGCCGAGGGCGGTCTCGTGGGAGTCGGTGTCGAGCGCGTCGAAGGCGACGGTGTGCACGTCGGCACCGTGACCGCGCAGTTGCTCCGCGGCCTGCTCCAGGGCGGGCGAGGGGCGTCCCGCGAGCCACACCGTGCGGGTGCGGCGCGCGATGAGACGGCGGGCCGTGGCGAGCGCGATCTCGGACGTACCGCCGAGGACGAGCAGGGACTGGGGGAGGCCGAGGGCGTCCTTCACGACAGCAGCTCCTAGGGGGTGTTGTTGGGATCAGGTCGGCTGTGAGGAACGGGTGCGTCCTGTCCGACCCGAGCGGGGTCTGATGCGGACCGTCGGCGAGTCACGACAACGCCGCGGGGTGTCCCGCGCCCTCAAGGCAGCGGGGGAGTGCGTTCCATGGCCCGCGACGCCGAGCCCGCCCGAACGGCACCTCCTGAGTGCCCGGAGGGCGAGACGGCGGGACGCATCGGATGTGCCTCTTCCGGGGGCCGGCCCCGGACCCCGGCCGACGCAGCGCATCGTCAGAGGGCGAGACGGCGGGAGAGATCGGACGTGAACACCGCGCGCGGGTCGAGTTCCGTGCGCAGGGTCCGGAAGTCGTCGAGGCGCGGGTACATCGCGGCGAGGAGGTCGGGGCGCAGGCGGGAGTCCTTGGCGAGGCAGACGCGGCCGCCGGCGGTGGCGACCTCCTCGTCGAGTTCGTCGAGGAAGGCGGCGAGGCCGGGCAGACCCGCGGGGAGGTCCAGGGCGAGCGTCCAGCCGGGCACGGGGAACGAGAGCCATCCCGGAGCGGCCTCCCCGAAGCGCTTGAGGACGGCCGGGAGGGACGGGCAGCGCTGCAAGGAGATGCGTCGCACGATCCGGCGCAGGGCGTCCTCCTGGCCCCGTCCGACGACGAACTGGTACCGCACGAAGCCGCCGCGGCCGTAGAGGCGGTTCCAGTGCGGCACGCCGTCCAGGGGGTGGAAGAAGGTGGAGATCCGCTGCAGTCGGCCGGTACGCGCGCGTGGCGCCGTCCGGTATCGGAGCTCGTTGAAGAGGCCCACGGTGGTGCGGCCGAGCACGTTCTGAGGGAGGTGGGCGGGGACCGGCGGGAACTGCGCGGTGCGGAACGCCAGTGGCGCTCTGCGCGCGCGTGCGGGCAGCGCGTCGAGCGGGGCGTGGTCGGCGTGGGTGAGGACCGCGCGTCCCGTCGCCGCGCCGCGGGCCAGCAGGTCGATCCACGCCACCGAGTAGCGGTGCCGGTGGTCGGTGGCCGTCAGGCGCGCCAGCAGGTCGTCGAGGTCCTTGGCGCGCTGCGTGTCCACCGACATCAGGGAGGTCTCGACCGGCAGGAGCCGGATGGTGGCCGTGAGGATCACGCCGGTCAGGCCCATGCCGCCGGTGGTGGCGTCGAACAGGGGCGTGCCGCGGCTCACGGTGCGGATCCCGCCGTCGGCGGTGAGGAGTTCCAGCGACAGGACGTGCCGGGAGAAGGAGCCGGAGACGTGGTGGTTCCCGCCGTGGATGTCCGCGCCGATCGCGCCGCCGACCGTCACATGGCGCGTGCCGGGCGTCACCGGCACGAACCAGCCCAGCGGCAGCAGCACCTCCATCAGCCGGTGCAGGGAGACGCCCGCGTCGCACAGCACGGTGCCGCCGCCGGCGTCGATCGCATGGATGCGGTCCACGCCCGTCATGTCGAGCACCGCACCGCCGGCGTTCTGCGCCGCGTCCCCGTACGCCCGTCCCAGGCCCCTGGGGATGCCTCCGCGGACCCCGCAGCCCCGGACGGCGGCCACGGCCTCCTCGTACGACCGTGGGCGGATCAGACGGGCCGCGGTGGGAGCGGTGCGGCCCCAGCCGGTGAGGGTGACCGGAGCGGTGTCGGCAGGCATATCGGTGACCGTATCGCCCATATCTGACCGGTCAGCATTGAAACGTGACGCTCCTACCCGAAATGGGTGATTAATGGGATGTCGCTCGATATGGAAATGAGGCACCCTCACAGTGCTCGTACCGGCCGCCGCGCGGCACTGTGCCGCGTTTCAGGGGTACTCGCACATTGGTCTTCCACACCTGGGGGAGAGTCTGATCATGGACTGGCTGAAGAAGCTCCCCGTTGTCGGGCCGCTGCTGGCGCGCCTCATGCTCACGCACGCCTGGCGGTCGTTCGAACGCCTGGACAGGGTGAAGTGGACCAGGCTGGCCGCCGCGATGACCTTCACCAGCTTTGTCGCGCTGTTCCCGCTGCTCACCGTGGCCGCCGCGATCGCCGCGGCCACGCTCAGCGAGAAACAGCAGAACGACCTGCAGAACAAGCTCGCCGAGCAGGTGCCCGGCATCTCCGACCAGCTCGACATCCAGAACCTGGTCCAGAACGCCGGCACCATCGGCCTCATCGCGGGCGCCGCCCTGCTGTTCACCGGCATCGGCTGGGCCGGCTCGATGCGCGAGTGCCTGCGCGCGGTGTGGGAGCTGCCCGACGAGGAGGAGAACCCCTTCCTGCGCAAGGCCAAGGACCTGGGCATCCTCGTCGGTCTCGGCGGCGCCGTCCTCGTCACGCTCGCCGCCTCCGCCGTCGCCTCCGCGATGGTCGGCTGGATCACCCGGCAGATGGGCATCGACAACGGCGGCTGGGGCGGGGTCCTGCTGCACATCGCCGCGTTCGCCGTCGCCGTGTTCGCCGACTTCCTGCTGCTCCTGTACGTCCTCACGCTGCTGCCCGGCGTCGAACCGCGGCGGCGCCGCCTGATCGTCGCCGCGCTGACCGGCGCCGTCGGCTTCGAGCTGCTGAAGACGCTGCTGAGCGGTTATATGCAGGGCGTGGCCGCGAAGAGCATGTACGGCGCGTTCGGCGTGCCCGTGGCCCTGCTGCTGTGGATCAACTTCACGGCGAAGCTGGTCCTGTTCTGCGCCGCGTGGACGGCGACGCCGAGCGAGCAGGACGGACAGGCTCAGGGCGACGAGCAGGCCCAGCAGGACGCCGGGGAGGACCTCACGGACGGGACGACCGGCGACGTACCAGATCGGGCAGCGGCCAGCGGCGGTTGACCAGGAACGCGGCCGCCGCGAGCAGCACCAGCACCCCACCGCTTATGGCGAAGGCGACCCCCATGCCGCCGGAGCGGCCCGCGGCCGAGGCGCTCGCCACCGGCGAACCGGACGCCTTTCCGGCGGCCCCGCCCGCCTGGCCGGCCGACGCGTTTCCACCTGACTGGCCGCCCGACTGCGCGGCGCTCCTCGGCGCCACCAGCTCGCCCACCGGCCGTGCCTTCCCGGCCGCCGCGAAACCCCAGTCGAAGAGCTTGGCGGTCTCCTTGTAGACCTCGTTGTGCTCGTGCTTCTCCGGGTTCATGGCGGTGACGAGCAGCACCCTGCCGTTGCGCTCGGCGACACCGGTGAAGGTCGCGCCCGCGTTCGTCGTGTTGCCGTTCTTGACGCCCGCGATGCCCTGGTAGACGCCGACGTCGGAGTCGCCGGTCAGCAGCCGGTTGGTGTTCTGGATCTCGAAGGACTCACGGACCGACTTGCCCTTCTTCTCCTTCGTCTCGCCGGGGAAGCTCGCGCGCACCGTTGAGCAGTACTCGCGGAAGTCCTTCTTCTGCAGCCCGGAGCGGGCGAACAGTGTCAGGTCGTACGCGGACGAGACCTGCCCCGGGGCGTCGTACCCGTCGGGCGTGACCACATGTGTGTCGAGGGCCTGGAGCTCCTCGGCGTGCTCGTTCATCTCCTTGACGGTGGTGTCGACGCCACCGTTCATCGCCGACAGCACGTGCACCGCGTCGTTGCCCGAGCGCAGGAAGACACCGAGCCACAGGTCGCGCACCGTGTACGTCTCGCCCTCCTTTATCCCGACCGTGCTGGAACCGGCGCCCATGCCCGCCAGGTCGGAGGGCGCCACCTCGTGCTCCTGGGTCCTCGGGAACTTCGGCAGCACGGTGTCCGCGAACAGCATCTTCATCGTGCTCGCCGGGGGGAGCCGCCAGTGCGCGTTGTGCGCGGCGAGCACCTCGCCCGACTCGGCGTCGGCGACGATCCACGAGCGCGCGGTGATGTCCTTGGGGAGCACGGGGGCGCCGCTGCCCAGATCGACCTGTGTGCCCGGCTGCCCGAGACGGGCGCCGCCCACGGACGACATGTCCGCCGGCGGAGTGGCCGTCGGAGTCGGCGAGGGACCCGGGGCCGCGAAGGCGACGGGCGCGGTCAGCGCGATCGAGGACAGGACGGCGGAGGTGACCAGCAGGGATCGCCTGACGGTCTTCTTGGGAGCGGACACGGACGAGAAAGTACATGCCACGGGCCGTGAAGTCCCGCCTCCCACCCCACCCCGGACACGGAACGGAAGAGGCGGCGGCGATACTGAACGCATGAAGCTCAGCCGCCCGGTCTCCTGGTTCCTGCTCGCCTTCGGGGTGTGGTCGTGGGTCATCTGGGTCACTTTCGTTAAAAATCTCATCAAGGACGGCAGCGGGCTCGCGTTCGACGACGGTCACCCGACGGCGTACTTCTGGGTGCATCTGACCCTCGCCGTCGTCTCCTTCGTATTGGGGACGGTCATCGGGGGCATCGGGTTGCGCGGACTGCGCGCTTTGCGCCAGACCTCATAACCGCGGCAAATACACACAAACGGCAGAACCGGCAACGGGGGTCACGGCACGATGGTCGTCGTCTTCGGGGTACTCGCGCTCCTCGCGCTCGGCGTTGTCGTTGCCGGCAACTGGTACCTGTGGCGCCGTCTGTTCCGCGACACGACCCGGGGCCCGGGACTCGCGCGCCGCGCGGGTGCGGCGGGGATCGCGGGTGGCTGGGTGCTGGCGGTCGGGGCCGTCGTCGGCGAGCGCGCCGGCGCGCCCTTCTGGCTCCAGCAGGTCCTGGCCTGGCCGGGCTTCCTGTGGCTCGCGCTGTCGATCTATCTGCTGCTGGCCGTGGTGGCGGGTGAGGTCGTACGGCCCCTGCTGCGCCGTCTGTTGGAGCGGCGGGCGCGCGCCGCGGCGACCGTACCGCAGGCGCAGCCGGTTCCGGCGGGATCCGTACCCCCGAAGGCGCCGGAGGCCGAGCCCGTACCGCTCCCGGAGCCGTCGCGCCGCCTGTTCGTCTCCCGTGTCGTCGCAGGAGCCGCGGCGGCGGCCGCCGTGGGAACGGTCGGCTACGGCACCTACGGCGTCCTGCGCGGCCCCGGTGTGAAGCGCGTCACCGTGCCGCTGGCCAAACTCCCGCGCGCGGCGCACGGTTACCGCATCGCCGTGGTCAGCGACATCCACCTGGGCCCGACGCTCGGCAGGGGCTTCGCGCAGAAGGTCGTCGACACGATCAACGCCACCCAGCCCGACATCGTCGCGGTCGTCGGCGACCTGGTGGACGGCAGCGTGAAGAACCTGGGTCCCGCGGCGGCGCCGCTGTCGCAGCTGAAGGCGCCCTCCTACTTCGTCACCGGCAACCACGAGTACTACTCGGGCGCACACCAGTGGGTCGAGGAGGTACGGCGGCTCGGGCTGCACCCGCTGGAGAACGCCCGCACCGAGCTGCCCTGGTTCGACCTCGCGGGCGTCAACGACATCGCGGGCGAGAGCGAGGGCCAGGGCCCCGACTTCACCAAGGCGCTCGGCGACCGGGACACGGCACGCGCGTGCGTGCTCCTCGCCCACCAACCGGTCCAGATCCACGACGCCGTCAAGCACGGCGTCGACCTCCAGCTCTCCGGCCACACCCACGGCGGCCAGCTCTGGCCCGGCAACTTCATCGCCGCCGCCGCGAACCCGACCGTCGCGGGCCTGGAGCGCTACGGAGACACACAGCTCTACGTCAGCCGGGGCGCGGGCGCCTGGGGGCCGCCCACGCGCGTGGGCGCACCGTCGGACATCACCGTGATCGAACTGGCGTCGACACGGGCCTGACTGAAACCGTGCGCAGCGCACCCTGTGAGAGCGCTGTGAAACCTCCCCGAAACCCCTTGCGGTAACGGCTTTCTCAACTCGCAAAATCCCTCTTCCCCCAGCTGAAAAACCTGTGATTAGGTGAGCCGCGCCACTAGGGGAGTGGCATGTGGGGTGGGCCCGTCGGGCCCGGGGAGGGCAACCGATGCGCTCGGTTCGCATGCGGATTCTCGCGGCACTGCTGGTACTGGCGGGCGTGGGAGTCGGCGGCTGGCAGCTGCTGCCGTCGCAGGAGAACACCGACAGGACCATCGAGGTCGGCACGACGGACGAGGTCACCTCGCTCGACCCGGCCGGTGCCTACGACGCGGGATCCTGGGCCTTGTTCAGCAACGTCTTCCAGTCGCTGCTGACCTTCGAGCCGGGCGGCGCCGCGCCGGTGCCCGACGCGGCCCGAAGCTGCGGCTTCGTGGGCAGCCAGCTGACCACCTACCGCTGCACGTTGCGCACGGGCCTCGCCTTCCCCAGCGGCCGCACGATGACCGCCCAGGACGTCAAGTACTCCTTCGACCGGGTCAAGGCGATCAATTCCGAGGTCGGCCCGGCCTCGCTGCTGAGCACGCTTCGCTCGGTCGACGCCGACGGCCTGACGGTCACCTTCCATCTGTCCTCGCCCGACGCCACCTTCCCGTTCAAGGTGGCCACCGGGGCAGGCTCGATCGTAGACAGCAACAAGTACCCCAAGCGGGCCCTGCGCACCGACCCCGGCGCCGACGGCACCGGACCGTACGAGCTGACGGCGTACACCAAGGGCAAGAAGGCGGCTCTCACGCCGAACACGCACTACAGGGGCGCCGTCCAGAAGACGGGCCGGCCCGTCGACCTGCTGTACTACGTCGACTCGGACGCCCTCGACAAGGCCTGGAACGCGAAGCAGGTCGACGTCGCCACCCGCCAGCTGCCGCCCAAGGTCCTGTCCGGGCTCTCGGCGAGCGACCCGAACCAGCGCCTGGCCGAGTCCGACAGCGCCGAGACCCGCAACCTCTACCTCAACACCCGCGCGAACGCGCCCCTGCACGACACCAGGGTCCGGCAGGCCATGGCGTGGCTGATCGACCGCGAGGAGCTGGCCGCCACGGTGTACGAAGGGACCGTCGACCCGCTGTACTCACTGATCCCGACGGGCATCACCGGCCACACCACCTCGTTCTTCGACGCCTACCCGAAGCAGGACGCGAAGAAGGCGAAAACCCTGCTCACCGAGGCCGGCGTGACGACGCCGGTCCGCTTCACCTACGGCTATGGCAAGGGCCGCGGCGCCGCCGAGCAGGAGGCCGAGACCATCAAGAAGCAACTGGAGTCGAGCGGCCTGTTCAAGGTGACCCTGAAGGGCTACGAGTGGTCCGACTTCCAGAAGCGCTGGGCCACCGGCAAGCTGGACGCGTACGCCGTCGGCTGGGTCGCCGACTACCCGGACCCGGACACCTTCGGTGCCCCGCTCGTCGGCACCAAGGGAACCATGAACACCGGCTACAGCAACAAGGCCGTCGACCAGCTCGTCCAGGCCAGCCAGCGGTACGCCGACCGCGGCGACGCCGCCTCCGACTTCAGCACCCTGCAGCACGACGTGGCGCATGACGTGCCGGTCATCCCGCTGTGGCAGGGCAAGGAGTACGTCCTCAGCACCGAGGACGTCGGCGGCAGCCAGTATCTCGACGACGGCACCGGTGTGTTCCGGCTCTGGAGCCTGGGCTGGATCTGACGCGACTCGCGGCGTTGACATTCGCCCCAGTGACGTCGGACGCTCACCTGACGCATGGCCATGTGACGGAGGCGTGTGCGGGGTGAGGAGCAAACGTGTTGAGACGCAACTCCTTCCGGCTGCCCCGGCATCCGGCCTCCGTCGGTCTGGCCCGGCGCCGGGTGCGGGACCATCTGGCCGACTGGGGGCACGGGCCGGACGATCCGGCGCTGGCGGACGCGGTACTGCTGGTGTCCGAGCTGGCGACCAACGTGGTACGCCACGGGCCGCTGCTGGAGCGGGAGTTCGAGGTGGCGGTGACCGCGCTCGCCGACGGCTCCTGTCTCATAGAGGTCTCGGACGAGGGCCGGCTGGAGCCCCGATTACGGCTGGTCGGCGAGGGGGACGAGAGCGGCCGGGGCCTGCATCTGGTGGAGACCGTCGCGGCGGCGTGGGGGGTGTGGAGCAGAGGGCACCACGGCAAGACGGTGTGGGCCCTCGTCGTGGTCGACACCTGAGCACCGCCCGGTGGTCATGGCCGAACGGCCGCCCGGGACGGCAGCGTGACCGTCACCTGCAAGCCCTCGCCCGGCGCTGTCTCCACCGTCACCTCCCCGCCATGAGCTTCCACCACCCCCTGCACGATCGCCAGGCCCAGTCCGCTGCCCGCGCCGCCGCCCGCCCGGAAGAAGCGGTCGAACACCCGCGCCGCGTCCTGTTCGGCGAGCCCCGGACCCTCGTCCGCGACGCACAGCCGTACGACCCCGTCCTCCCGCTCCACACCCAGCCGCACCGCCACGTCCGCGGGCGTGTGCGTGCGTACGTTGCCCACCAGGTTGCCCAGCACCTGTCTGAGCCCCGACTCGTCGGCGTGCACCAGCACGGCGCCGTCGGCCGCGACCTTGATCGGCCGCTCCGGCTGCTGCACCCGCAGGTCCTCGGCGGCGTCCCGCACCAGACGGCTCACGTCGACGTTCCGGAAGCGCAGCTCGGGCTGCTGGTCGAGGCGGGCCAGGGTGAGCAGTTCGTCGACGAGCCGCCCCATGCGGTCCGTCTCCGCAAGCACCCGCTCCCAGGCCCGCTTCCGCTCGTCCGGATCGCTGAGCATGCCCTTGTCGTACAGCTGTAGATAGCCCCGTATCGCGGACAACGGGGTGCGCAGCTCGTGCGAGGCGTCGGCGACGAAGCGGCGCAGCTGGGCCGCGCTGTGCTCGCGCGTGCGGTACGCCGACTCGACCTGGTGGAGCATGGAGTTGAGGGCGAGCCGCAGCTGTTCGACCTCCTCGGTCGGATGGTGGCTGGAGGGCACGCGCCGGGTCAGGTCGCCCTCGGCTATCGCCGTCGACGTCTCCACCATGTCCTCCAGCGGCCGCATCCGGCGGCTGACGCTCATCATCGTGAGACAGGCCAGCAGTGCGAGCAGCAGGCCGCCGATGGCGAGGTCGAGCTTGAGGGCCTTGAACATGCCCTGGTGGAGGGCGTCGGTGGAGGTGGCGAACAGGATGTACGTGCCGTCGGCGAGACGGGTCGCGGTGGCCCGGTAGCGGGCGCCGTGCACCCTGATGTCGTGCGGGTCGGCGGCCGTGGCGAGGGCACGGGGATCGTCCACCGCGCTCGCGAGGGCGCGCTGGGTGTCCGTCGGTGCGAAACGGGCCAGGGAGACCGGCTTCCCGCGCGCGTCCACGGCGGTGAGGATCGAGTCCGGCCGGGCCCGTTCGTCGTGCTGCGGCATGAACCGGTCGCGGACGATCGCCAGGGCGCCCAGCGCGTCGATCTGCTCCATCGTGAGCGAACCGCCCAGCGACTGCCGGGTCTTGTTCAGTTCGGCGTCGACCTGGTTCAGCAGGTAGTACCGCATGCCCATCAGGCTGACGGCGGTCGCCGCGACGATGCCGAGGGCCAGCAGCGCGACGTTCGCCAGCGTCAGCTTGGCGCGCAGCGAATGGATGCCGCGCTTGCAGTGCGGCCACCGGATCCTCATGCCAGCCCGTATCCCACACCGCGCCGCGTGGTGATCATCGGCGGGCCGAGCACGTCCAGCTTGCGGCGCAGATAGCTGATGTAGGTCTCCACGACGGTCGACTCGGGCGGTGTGTGCTCGTACTGCCAGACATGCCGCAGGAGTTGCTCCTTGGGCACGATCCGGCCGCCGTTGCGCACCAGGAAGCGCAGGAGCGCGTACTCGGTGGGGGTGAGCTCGACGGTGCGGCCGGCGCGGTGGACGCTGTACGTCGTCTCGTCCAGCTCCAGGTCGCCGTAGCGCAGCGGGGGCCGCTGCGGCAGGACGTCGGCCGTGCGGGTGCGGCGCAGCACCGCGGTGATGCGGGCGACGACCTCGTCGATGTTGAACGGCTTGGTGATGTAGTCGTCGCCGAAGCCGAGGGCGCCGACTATCTCTGCGGGCGAGTCCCGTGCGGTGAGGAAGACCAGCGCCAGGTCGGGCCGCCTGGCGCGCAGTTCGCGCCCAAGCGCACGTCCGTCCCCGTCCGGGAGCATGACGTCGAGCAGCGCCGCGTCGGGCCGGGTGCGCTCGGCGAGCGCGAGGGCCTCGCGGACGGTGCCCGCGATCATCACCTCGAACCGGTGGTAGCGCAGGGCGATGGCGAGGACGTCCGCGATGCTCGGTTCGTCCTCCACCACCAGCACGGTGCCTGGAGCCGTCGTCATGCCCCCAGTATCGGGCGGGCCACTGACAGCGGGACCGGATCTGTCTTTGGAGTTCCTTGAGAGTCATCGGGATCTCGTGTCCACGCGCGTGTGCCACCGCCAATCCTGTTGCGCAGGACCTGGGGGACCAACCGAAGACCTGCAAAGGAGCGTTGATCGTGGCGGCATTGGCACGGTGGTGCTATCGGCACCGGCTGGTGGTCCTGTTGCTGTGGGTGGGGGCGTTGTTCGGCCTGGGCTTCTCGGCCTCGACGGCGGGCACGAACTATGCGAACGTCTTCTCCCTCCCGGACACGGACTCCAAGAGCGCGTACGACCTGATGGAGAAGGCCTTCCCGAACGCCTCGGGCGACACCGACACGGTGGTGTGGAAGGTCGACCAGGGCTCGGTACAGGACCAGGCGGTCCGGTCCCGGATCACCCCTGCTCTCGACAAGATCGCGAAGATGCCGGGCGTCGGCGCGGTCACCAGCCCGTACGCCGGCAAGCAGGGCGCCGCGCAGATCAGCCGTGACGGCAAGATCGCGTACGCCCAGCTGACCTTCGCCAAGCGTGCGAACGAGGTGCCCAAGGACCTCGTTCAGAACGTCATGGACACCGCGCAGGGCGCCAGGAAGAGCGGCCTGCACGTCGAGTTGGGCGGCCAGGCCATCCAGCGCGTCCAGCAGCCGCCGCAGGGCCTGTCCGAGATGGTCGGCATCGTCGCCGCGGCCGTCGTGCTGTTCCTGGCCTTCGGCTCGTTCTTCGCGATGATGCTGCCGATCGCCATCGCGGTCTTCGGCGTCGGCATGGGCCTGTTCTCCACCCAGTTGCTCAGCCACACCACCGACATCCCCGACATCGCCCCGCTGCTCGCCTCCTTGATCGGCCTCGGTGTCGGCATCGACTACGCGCTGTTCATCGTGACCCGGCACCGGCGCGGCATCCTGCGCGGCCTGGACCCCGAGGAGTCGGCGGTCACGGCCCTCAACACCTCGGGCCGGGCGGTGCTGTTCGCGGGCGGCACGGTCTGCATCGCGCTCGCGGGCATGCTGGTGACACGGCTGCACTTCCTGGACGGCGTGGTCATCGGGACGTCCGTGACGGTCGTGCTCAGCGTCCTGGCCGCCACCACCCTGCTCCCGGCCCTGCTCGGCTTCCTGGGCCCGCGCGTCCTCAGCCGCCGTCAGCGGCGCAAGCTGGCGGCGAACGGCCCCGAGCCGGAGCGGGCCAGCGGCCTCGCGGCCCGCTGGTCGACGAACGTCGAGAAGCGCCCCCGCAGGATCGCCGCACTCGCCCTGGTCGTCATGGCCGTCCTCGCCATCCCTGTGCTGTCGCTCCGCCTCGGCGCCACCGACCAGGGCAACGACAACGCCTCGTCGACCACCAGGAAGGCGTACGACCTGCTGGCCGACGGCTTCGGCCCCGGCTTCAACGGCCCGCTCCAGGTGGTCACCGCGGGCGGCGACACGGCCCAGCTGGTCAAGGGCATCGAGTCGACGCCCGGCGTGGCCCGCGTCGCCGCCCTGCCGCCCGCGCGGGGAGTGACGGTCATCCAGGTCGTACCGAAGACGTCACCGCAGTCCAAGGAGACGGACGACCTGATCGACACACTGCGGGACGAGGTGATCCCGAAGGCCGGGGCCGAGGCCCACGTCGGCGGCGTGACGGCGGTGTCCAAGGACTTCGCGTCCGTCACCGGCGACCGTCTGCCGCTGTTCATCGCGACGATCATCGGCCTCGGCTTCCTGCTCCTGCTGATCGCCTTCCGTTCCCTGGTGGTGCCGCTGACGGCCGCCCTGATGAACCTGATCGCCGCGGCCTCCTCGTTCGGCGTGCTCGTCGCGGTCTTCCAGTGGGGCTGGGGCCTGGACCTGCTGGGCCTCGGCAAGGAGGGCCCGATCAACGCCTTCCTGCCGGTCATCATGCTGTCCCTGCTCTTCGGCCTCTCGATGGACTACCAGGTCTTCCTGGTGAGCCGGATGCACGAGGAGTGGGTGCACACGCGCGACAACGCGCGCGCGGTGCGGGTCGGCCTCTCGGAGACCAGCCGGGTCATCAACTCCGCGGCCCTCATCATGGTCTGCGTCTTCCTGGCCTTCGTCCTGAGCGGCGACTCGGGGGCGGCGATGGCGGGCGTAGGCCTGGCCGCCGCTGTCGCCCTGGACGCGTTCATCCTCCGTACGGCACTGGTGCCGGCCGCGATGCACCTGCTCGGCAACTCCAACTGGTGGCTGCCGGCCTGGCTGGAGAAGCGGCTTCCGCACCTGGCGGTGGAGCCGAGGGAGGAGGCCGAGCCCGGACCCGGGGAAGGCCCCGCCTCCGCGGTCCACGGCTTCATACGCTCGGCAGACGGCGAGCCGGTGGACGGCGCCTCGGTGACGCTGCTGACGAAGGGCGGGCGCCAACTGGACCGGGTGACGTCACTGGCGGACGGCTCGTACATCGTGTCGGTGCCCGCGCCGGGGACGTATCTGCTGGCGACGAGCGCGACATCGTACGGCTCACGGGCGGCACAGGTCGTGGTGGCGGACGGGCCGCTGGTGTACGACGTGGAACTGGCGGAGGGGGAGGTGGACGCGGTGAACTGACCGCGTCCCGGGCCTCAGGACGACTTGCCGGGGGGCGGCAGCACCTTCGTCATCCCCGGCAGGAAGTCCGTGAACAGCTCGTGCACCTCCCGCACCAGCGGCCGCAGCACCCGGAACCGCGCCAGCGACACACCGCGGGCCGTGAGCCGCGCCCCCCGCTCGGCCAGCCGGTAGCTCCGCTCCCGCCCTTCCGTCCGGTCGAAGATCCAGTACAGGACAAGACCCATCTGGGAGAGCCACATCAACTCGGGCAGGACGTCGCGGAGTTCCTCCGGGACCTTCGTCTTCGTCGCGCCCGCCAGCACCTCCCGGTGGACGGAAATGGCCTCCACGCGCGCGTGCTCCGACTCCTCGGAGAACGGGCTGAGCGGGCTGTCCGGGTCGGCGGCGTTCTTGAAGAACTGCACCGCGAACTCGTGGTACGGCGTGGCGATGTCCAACCACACCTTCAGGACGCCCGCGAGCCGCGCCTCCAGATCGGTCTCCCGGTCCAGGACGTCCCGGATCGCCACCCGGTGCTCGGCGGCGAGCCGGTCGTAGAAGCCCTGGATCAGGTGCTCCTTGCCGGCGAAGTAGTAGTACGCGTTGCCGACGGAGACCCCGGCCTCCTGGGCGATGGCCCGCATCGTCGTCTTCTCGTAGCCCCGCTCCTGGAACAGCCGCATCGCGGTCTCCAGGATCAGCGCGCGGGTCTGCTCGGACTTGCTGGGGTTGCCGCCCTCGTCGGGGCCGTCGTTCTTCGCAGGCACGGAACCAGAGCCTACGGGGTGACGCAGGAGCCGCCGTCGCAGCCCGGTGCGTTGTACGTCCACCCCTGCCGCGGGTCGTACGACCACCCGTCCGCGCGGTGATACACCTGCCCGCCCCACTGCTGCCCGCCCCCCTGCTTCCCGCCCCACAGCGCGCCCCGCCACTTCGCCGCCGCGAGGACCGCCCCTCTGGCGAGCCTCGCCCCCGACGGAGTGCTGAGCCGGTGGGCCAGCGGCCGGTGCTCGCGCAGCGCCCACAGGGTGACGATCCAGGCGGCGGCGGACCGGTAGACCTGGCCCCCATCGCCGACGACGGTGATCTCGTCGAGGGTGGCGCCGTGGTCGAGGCCGGGGAAGCGCCGCCGAGCCGCTTCCGATGCCGCGGGCACGAGCTCCAGCGGTACGAGCTGCGGCTGCCGTACGAGCCAGTCACGCAGGAAGGTGCAGAGCGCGCACTCGGCGTCGTACAGGACGGTGAGCCGGCGGACCGGGACCCGGTCCGCCTTCGCGGCACCCACCTCGCTCACGCCCCGACCCAGTCCTGCGGCGCGACCGGCGGCACCTGCTCCCGCTCCAGCATCCCGCGCCGCCGGATCTTGTTGAGGACGTACACGTTGCCCAGGTGCATCACCCCGAGCACCAGCAGCACCACGCCGAGCTTGGTCGACAGGGCCTCGAAGATCTGCCGGGTGTCCTCGATCGTCTCGTCGCCGCTCAGGTAGAGGGCGACGAAGCCGAGGTTGACGAGGTAGAAGCCGACCACCAGGAGGTGGTTGACGGCCTCGGCGAGCTTCTCGTTCCCCTTCAGCACGTCGGCGAGGAAGATCCGCCCGTTGCGGCTGAGCGTGCGGGCCACCCAGACGGTCAGCGCGATGCTGACCAGCAGGTAGATGACGTAGGCGATGACCGTGCGGTCCATGCCCCACCCCTTCTTGAACGCGTTCAAAACGCTGACAGGGATGACTGTAGACCTGTTTTTGAACGCGTTCAAGTCGGAGATGGCGTCGAGGGCGGGGCCGGGATCTCAGGGGCGGCGGCCGAGCTCCGGGCGCTTGCTGTAGTCCGTGAACCCGATGACGTTGCCCCACGGGTCGGCGATCTCCGCGGTCCAGCCGGTGGCGACGGAGAAGGGGTCGTCGAGGAGCGGGATGCCCGCCGCGGCGAGGGAGTCGGCGGCTTTCCGTGCGTCGGCCACCTCGATCCACACGCGGGGCGAGGGCCACGGAGGCGACCGGTGCCCCAGCTCCTCCTCCTGGCGCAGCAGGATCCCCGGTGTCTCGCCCCCGACCTTCAGCAGGGCGATGCCGGCCTCGTCGAACCGGAAGCCCACCGTGAACCCGGCGCGCCGGTAGAAGTCGACCGCGACGGAGAGGTCCCCGACGGGCAGCAGCACGTTGTCGAATCCGAGCAGTTCGTACGACTGGTCATCTGACATACCGTCAGAATAGGAGCGGTGCAGCGCACCCGTGGGGACCGGCCGTGCGGGGTCACTCATTGGGGCGAGCGCCGCCGTCCCCCAGAACGCGCACGGCCCCACGAGCAAGGGCCCCGCCCCCGGAACGGATTCCGGGAGCGGGGCCCTCAGCGGCGTACGGAAGACGTACGACAGACCTGCGAAAGGAGGTCAGAAGCGGCGCGTGATCAGCGCCCGCTTCACCTCCTGGATCGCCTTCGTGACCTCGATGCCGCGCGGGCAGGCGTCCGTGCAGTTGAAGGTCGTACGGCAGCGCCACACGCCGTCACGGTCGTTGAGGATCTCCAGGCGCTGCTCGCCGGCCTCGTCGCGCGAGTCGAAGATGAAGCGGTGCGCGTTGACGATGGCGGCCGGACCGAAGTACTGGCCGTCGTTCCAGAAGACCGGGCAGGACGAGGTGCACGCGGCGCAGAGGATGCACTTCGTGGTGTCGTCGAAGCGCTCGCGGTCCTCGGCGGTCTGCAGCCGCTCACGCGTGGGCTCGTTCGTGTCCTTCGTGATGAGGAAGGGCATGACGTCCCGGTACGCCTGGAAGAACGGCTCCATGTCGACCACGAGGTCCTTCAGGACCGTGAGGCCCTTGATGGGCTCGACCGTGATCGGCTTCTCGGGGTTGATGTCCTTGATGAGGGTCTTGCAGGCAAGACGGTTCTTGCCGTTGATCCTCATCGCGTCCGAGCCGCAGATGCCGTGGGCGCAGGAGCGGCGGAAGGTCAGCGTGCCGTCGACGTCCCACTTGATCTTGTGGAGGCCGTCGAGGACGCGCTCCTTGGGGTCGATCTCCAGCTGGAAGTCTTCCCAGGTCGCCTCGGCCGAGACCTCCGGGTTGAACCGGCGGACGCGGAAGGTGACGGTGATGTAGGGGGACGCGGCGGACTCCGCCTCCACCTTGTCCAGAACGGGGGTTGCCATCAGTACTTACGCTCCATCGGCTGGTAGCGGGTCTGGACGACCGGCTTGTAGTCGAGACGGATGGACTCGGTGCCGTCGTCGCCCACCTCGCGGTACGCCATGGTGTGGCGCATGAAGTTGACGTCGTCGCGGTTCGGGTAGTCCTCGCGGTAGTGACCGCCGCGGGACTCCTTGCGGGCCAGGGCGGACACGGCCATGACCTCGGCCAGGTCGAGCAGGTTGCCCAGCTCGACGGCCTCCAGGAGGTCGGTGTTGAACCGCTTGCCCTTGTCCTGGATCGCGACGTTCTTGTAGCGCTCGCGCAGCTCGGCGATCTTCTCGACCGCGGTCTTGATCGTCTGCTCGGTGCGGAACACCATGACGTTCGCGTCCATGGTCTCCTGCAGCTCCTTGCGCAGCGTCGCCACGCGCTCGGTGCCGGTGGACGAGCGCAGCTGCTCGATCTGCGAGACGACCAGCTCCGCCGGGTTCTCCGGAAGCTCGACGAAGTCCGCCTTCTGGCTGTACTCCGCCGCCGCGATACCGGCCCGGCGGCCGAACACGTTGATGTCCAGCAGCGAGTTGGTGCCCAGGCGGTTGGCGCCGTGCACCGACACACAGGCGACCTCGCCGGCCGCGTACAGGCCCGGGACGACCGTCGTGTTGTCGCTGAGGACCTCACCCTCGACGTTCGTCGGGATGCCGCCCATGGCGTAGTGCGCGGTGGGCTGGATCGGAATCGGGTCCGTGTACGGCTCGATACCGAGGTAGGTGCGCGCGAACTCCGTGATGTCGGGCAGCTTGGCGTCCAGCTGCTCCGGCGGGAGGTGCGTGAGGTCGAGGTAGACGTGGTCGCCCTCGGGGCCGCAGCCGCGGCCTTCACGGATCTCCGTGTAGATGGAGCGCGAGACGACGTCACGGGACGCGAGGTCCTTCATGACCGGCGCGTACTTCTCCATGAAGCGCTCGCCGTCCTTGTTGCGGAGGATGCCGCCCTCACCACGGGCGCCCTCCGTCAGCAGGATGCCCATGCGCCAGATGCCGGTCGGGTGGAACTGGAAGAACTCCATGTCCTCCAGCGGCAGCCCGCGACGGTAGACGGCGGCCTGGCCGTCACCGGTCAGGGTGTGCGCGTTCGACGTCACCTTGAAGAACTTGCCGCAGCCGCCGGACGCGTAGATCACGGCCTTCGCCTGGAAGACGTGGATCTCGCCGGTGGCCAGCTCGTACGCCACGACACCGGCCGACTTCTTGACGCCGTCGACCTCGGTGATCAGCTGGTCGAGGACGTAGAACTCGTTGAAGAACTCCACGCCCTCCTTCACGCAGTTCTGGTACAGCGTCTGGAGGATCATGTGGCCGGTGCGGTCGGCCGCGTAGCAGGACCGGCGGACCGGGGCCTCGCCGTGGTTGCGGCTGTGGCCGCCGAAGCGGCGCTGGTCGATCGTGCCGTTCGGGGTGCGGTTGAACGGCAGGCCCATCTTCTCCAGGTCGAGGACGGAGTCGATGGCCTCCTTCGCCAGGATCTCGGCGGCGTCCTGGTCGACCAGGTAGTCACCACCCTTGACCGTGTCGAAGGTGTGCCACTCCCAGTTGTCCTCCTCCACGTTGGCCAGCGCGGCGGCCATACCGCCCTGCGCGGCGCCCGTGTGGGAGCGGGTGGGGTAGAGCTTGGTCAGCACGGCGGTGCGGCTGCGCTTGGTGGACTCGATGGCCGCGCGCATACCGGCGCCACCGGCGCCGACGATGACGGTGTCGTACTTGTGGATCTTCATGAGTGGTTGCCTCAGCCCCGTGCCTAGCGGATGTTCGGGTCGAAGGTGAAGATCACCAGCGTGCCCAGCAGGATGGTGAACACCGTGGCGGTGTAGAGCAGGCCCTTGAGCCACAGCCGGGTGTTCGCGCGCTCCGCGTAGTCGTTGATGACCGTGCGCAGGCCGTTGGCGCCGTGCAGCATCGCGAGCCACAGCATGAGCAGATCCCAGACCTGCCAGAAGGGGCTCGCCCAGCGGCCCGCCACGAAGGCGAAGCCGATCTTCGACACGCCGCCGTCCAGCACGAGCTGGATCAGCAGGTGGCCGAGGACCAGGACGACCAGCACGATGCCGGACAGGCGCATGAAGAGCCAGCCGTACATCTCGAAGTTGCCCCGGGTCGACTTCGGGGTCTTCTTGGTGCGCTTGCGCGGGGCCTCGATGAGGGGCGCCGGGTTGTCGACGTTGTGGACGGAGCCGCCCTCGACGGGGCCGATCCCGGACGCGGTGGTTTCAGTGGTGGCCATCGGTGTCAGCTCCCGAACAGTTCACGAGCGGCGTGACCGAGGACGGGGTAGATCGCCCCGAGCATCAGCACGACCCACAGGCCCACGACGGACCAGAGCATCTGCTTCTGGTAGCGCGGGCCCTTCGACCAGAAGTCGACGGCGATGACGCGCAGGCCGTTCAGTGCGTGGAAGAGGATGGCGGCGACGAGGCCGTACTCCAGCACAGCGACGATCGGGGTCTTGTACGTGGCTACGACCTTGTCGTAGTCCTCGGGGGAGACACGGACGAGAGCGGTGTCCAGCACGTGAACGAACAGGAAGAAGAAGATGAGGACGCCGGTGACTCGGTGAGCCACCCAGGACCACATTCCTTCCCGGCCGCGGTACAGCGTTCCAGCCGGCACGGAAGTCCCTCCGGGAGCGGGGATTGGGGCCGCGCCGGCTTTGCCTGTCGGTCGGGCCCGGCCGGGTACGGTCCACCGGCCCCCAGCATCGTAGCCAGCCGCTGGCTTGACGCTTACAGGGGGCCTACCGGTGTGATCAATGTGGCACGCGTTTGGCTTAGCGTTTGCGGCTTCTGGGGTGGGGTGTCCTGTTTATCTGCCGGGTGCGGGTTGTTCGTGGCTGGTCGCGCCCACGCGGCGGTAGCCGCAAATTGTCACAGCCCCGCGCCCCTAAAAGCACTCCACCAACCGGTGCCTTGCCAGGCGCCGGAGTTCTTCGGCTGCCACCACCCGCTCTTCCTCCGGGTCGTTTGTCAGGCGTGAGCGGATGCCTGCCAATACGTGGTCCAGGGTCTCGCTCGCGGACAGGCCCTCCAGGCAGATCACGAAGGCGTGGCCGAACTTTGCCTCGTATGCCGCATGCGCCGCCCTCAGGGCTGTATAGGCGACTGCGTAGGTTTCGTCCGGCAACGTCGGCAATGTCTCGGCCGCCAGGGCCTCCGACAGATCTGCCGGGCTCAGGTCGTACGCCGCCTCGTCCGATGCGGCGAGTAGGGAGTCGATGTCCGGGTACGGGCGATGGTCTGCCACCCGGTGGGCCCAGCGGAGGCTGCGGAGGCAGCCCAGCAGTAGGTTGCGGGCCTCTTCCGTGGGCGCGATGTTGAAGGCGTCCAGGATGGTGGGCAGCGTCGGTATGGCGGCGACTCGGCCAGGAAGGTGTGTGGGCGTCACGTGGGTTTCGGCAGAGGATGCTGTGAGAGCTGCGAGAGATGTGGTCTTACGTTATCGAGATTGGGCGTGAGGTGTCCGACGGATGCCCGAATTTCACCCGCAAGAGAGAGTTTTGGAATGCGTGGTGGACGCGTCGTGTTGTCTGTGGGCTTTAGGTTGACGCTGTGAGCCAGCACAGGCGCCGGTCTCCGGCGCAGAACGTGAAGCAGCGGCGGCGCATGATCATCGCGGGTGCGTTCGCCGGGACCGTCGCGCTCGGGATCGGCCTGGGGTTCTGGGCCTCCGGTGACGACAGCGGGCCGGCCGGGTCCGCGCAGCGGCAGTCGCCGTCCGCCGGCAGATCCGCGGCGGCTCCCAGCGCCTCGAACCCCAGGAGTCCGGCGCCGCGCCCGACCCGTTCGTACCCCCTGTCGAAGGCTCCGCAGACCATCCCCGCCGTGCGCTCCCACACCGCGGCGCGCGGGCCCGGCTGGCGTCCGGCGCGCGGCGAGCGGGTCGTCGTGAACGATGCCGATCTGGCCGACGAGGGGCGTCTGATCGCCGGTGAGCTGGGGCTGACGTACGCGGGTGAGAAGGACGACGTGCAGGCCGGGGACGTACGGCTGGCGCTGAACGACGGCGAGGGGGCCAACCCGGAGTCGTATGCGATGACCGTGCGCGGTGGGCGGGTGAACATCAGCGGGCCGACGGATGCCGGTGTGTTCTACGGCACGCGGACGCTCAAGCAGGAGGTGCACGGCGGGGGCACGGCGCCCGAGGGGGTCGTGAACGACCGGCCGGCCAAGGCGGTGCGCGGGTTCATGCTGGACATCGCGCGCAAGCACTTCACCGCGGGCTGGATCGAGGACCGGGTGCGGGAGCTCGGGGACCTGAAGTTCAACCAGCTGGGGCTGCACTTCTCGGACGACCAGGGGTTCCGGATCGAGTCCGACACGCATCCAGAGATCGTGTCGCAGCAGCATCTGACGAAGGCCGAGGTGAAGCGGATCGTCGATCTGGCCGCCAGTCGGCACATCACCGTGGTGCCCGAGATCGACTCGCCGGGGCATCTGGGTGCCGTCATCGCCGCTCATCCCGATCTGCAGCTGCGCAATGTGCGGGGCGTGGCGACGAAGGGGGCCGTCGACATCTCGAAGCCGGGCGCCGCCAAGATCGTCGACGATCTGCTCAACGAGTACGCAGGCCTTTTCCCCGGCAGCCAGTGGCATCTCGGTGGTGACGAGTACCTGGCGCTGATGGTGTCCAACCCGGCCGCCTCCTATCCGCAGCTGGCCGCCGCCGCTGTGAACAAGTACGGGTCGGGCGGAACCGTCTCCGATCTGACCACGGGGTGGCTCAACGACCGGGCCGACACCGTCCGGGCCCACGACCGGACCATGCGGGTGTGGAACGACGGCTTCTTCCGGGGGACGTCCGTGCAGCCCGCGAAGGATCTGCAGGTCGCGTACTGGACGGGCAAGGAGATCGGCGCGCGGCAGCCGGTCGAGTATCTGAGTGCCGGACGGAAGCTGATCAACTACAACGACGCGTTCCTGTACTACGTCCTCGGGCAGCCCAACAGGTTCTTCTATCCGACCGGGCAGCGGATCTACGAACAGTGGACACCGCTCGTCGTGCGCGGCACACAGGCGGTTCCGTCGCGGTACGACGGGCAGATCCTCGGCGGGTCCTTCGCCGTGTGGTGCGACCTGGCGTACTCCCAGACGCAGGACCAGGTCGCGGCCGGGATCCGGATGCCGCTGCGGGCGACGGTGCAGAAGCTGTGGGATCCGGGGCGGCCGGGGCTGTCGTGGACGCAGTTCAAGGCGCTGGCCGGTCGGCTGGGCTGAGCGCGCCCGGGCGCCCGCGGCTTTCTTGGTCCATACAGCTGCGAACTGTCGTACGACTGTGGTGTATTCGGCGCGAGCCGAAGCCGAGACAGCCGTGGGGGGCCGGGATGGGCTACTGGGGGTATTTCGTCGTGGGCCGCAGCGAGCGGCCGCTTGCGGAGTTCGACGCGCTCGCGGGGGCGAACGGCATGGCGCAGCGGTCGTCGGCGGCCGGTGGCTGGCAGGTCTGGGAGTTCCCGAGCGGGGACGGCGAGGTCGGGAACATGAACGTCCTCGCCGCCGAGACCGGGGCGCCCGCGCTCTTCGGGTACGTGATGGACAGCGCCTCGGTGGTGGTGGAAGCGGCGGCGCCCGAGAGCGGGGCCTGGACCACGTGTCTCGCGCGGGCCGCGATGGCCGGGTACCTCGGCGCCGCGAGCGAGGGGCTCACGATCGAGGACTACTTCCTGGAGCCGCGTGACGCGGTCGATCGGGCGGTCGCCTGGGCCGCCGAGGCGGGGCACGACGTGGACACCGGGCCGTTGCTGGACGTTCTGACCGCCGACGCCGATCCGTTGGCCGAAAACCTCTTTTTCCAGTTGCTCGACCGGCTCGGTGTGGTACCGCTGTGACACTCACGGGCCGTCGCACGCAGTAAGGGGAAGTGCGGGCTCCGTAAGGGAAGAGCCCTGCTGGGCCCGGTACGGGACCCGCAGAAGGAGGCGTGGATGAGCCTGGTGGAACTGATCGCTCAGGCCGACGAACGCGGACTGGCTGCCAGCGGGTTGGCTTGTTTGGATCGGTGTGTGCCGCTTCTGGGCGGTGACGACGAGATCCTGCGGCCGCTGTGGGCCAGCCTCGCGGACTCCGGTGACGTCGGTGAGTGGGGTGCGCGGCTGGAGCATGCGCGGCTGAAGCTCGCCGTGGGCGGGGAGTACGACGAGTCCGTCGAGGACGAGGCCGCGTTGCTGGCCCGGCGGATGCTGGCGGCGGCGCCGGTGGACCGGGCGCCCGCTCAGGTGCGGGTGTGGGCCGACGCCTGTTCCGTCGCTGCGCTGCAGATACATCGGCTGCTGGATCCCATGGACGATACGGCGTCCTCGGTCGACTCCCGGCGGGAAGGGCGCACGGAGGGGATGTCGCCGCTTGTTGCCGCGGAGTTGCGGCGGCAGGTCGCCGTACTTGAGTTGCTTGCCGGGCATGGTGCGGGTGGGTTGCGCCGGGCGCTGGAGGTGTCGGTCGAGGGGCGGCGGGTTTTGCAGGCGGTGGTGTCTCGGAGGGCGCGGCGCGGGTAGGGCGGTAACGGTTCGTGGGCGGGTGCGGGTTCGTCGTGGCTGGTCGCGCCCACGCGGCGGAGCCGCATATCGATACAGCCCCGCGCCCCTGAGAGACAACCCGCGCCCCAAGGCGAGCAGCGAACCGTGGCAGGCAGTCAGCGCAGCAGGCACTTCACCACTGCGTCGCCGTACTCGGCCGTCTGTCTGTAGAAGGCCGTCAGGTCGCGGTGGGTCGCGGTGAAGAGGGCCCGGGTTTCCTGTTCTGTGGCCGGGCCGCCGTAGCGCGGGAGGAGTCGGTCGCGGGCCAGGTGCCACAGGGTCTCGATGTCGGCCGAGGTGAGGAATGCCGCCACCCGGGCCGCCTGAGCCGCGGTCAGCAGGAGAAACGGTGGGTCTTCGGGGTCGTGGTGGGGGACCGGGCGGCCGCCGAGGACCACGTGGGTGCGGGGGCCCTCTTCGGCGCGGTGCGGGGGTGGGCCCGCGTAGAGGGTGTCGTGGTCGACGTAGTGGTGGTCCAGCATCTCCTCCCGGTGGCGGTCGATCCGTCGGCGCACGATGTCCCAGTCGTCCTGGAACAGCCGTTGCAGCCAGTTCGCGCTGTTGCGCAGGGCCGGGGGCGGCACCGCGCGGAGATGGAAGTACAGGTTCATCAGTGAGAGGAGCGCACGGAAGGGGCGAAGCGTCACTCCCGGGCAAAGCTCGCACGTGGGGGAGTCCTGTGACCGTCCTGCGGTGGCGGTGGGGCGGTACTGCGCCGGTATCGGGAACTCCCCGGAAAACGCGTGACGGATGGCCCGTCGGCCCCGCTCCTGTCTATGTGACTACCTTCCACGAGACCAGGCCGAGCGCGGCGACGAAGCCCGTGCGGTGGGCGGCGGACGCGGTCGCGGCGATGCGTGAGGGCGCACGGCTGCGCCTCGACTACTCGGCGCAGAGCCTGTGGCGCGTCGACCGGATGATCGAGGGGATACGGCAGGAAGGGGCGCCGTACGCCGCGGTGGAGAGCGTATTGCGCGGTTTCGGGGCGTACGCCGGTGAAGTGATCGTCCGTCAGGCCGGCGCGGAGTGGTGGGCGACCGGCGGCGACCACTGGATACGCACCCCGGACGGCCGGATGTGGGACCCCTTCGACGAGGCCCGGCGCTGCTGGAACGGGGACGGTTCGCTGCGGCTGCTGTGCCGGGACGCGACCGGCGGCTACCGAAGGTGACCGCGGCGGCAAAATCGCCGTAATAAGAGACGCTTGCGTTCCCAAACGGTGGCGGGTGGAGGGAGCATGGAGGCGACCTCGGGACGGTACGACTCGGGAGGCCTCCATGGCCGAGAACCGCCGTTGGTGGGCGCTGGTGGTCATTGCGCTCGCCCAGTTGATGGTCGTCCTCGACATGACCATCGTGAACATCGCCCTGCCGTCCGCGCAGGCCGCTCTGCACATGTCGGACGGGAACCGCCAGTGGGTCATCACCGCGTACACCCTGGCCTTCGGCGGGCTGCTGCTGCTCGGCGGCCGGGTCGCCGACCTGGTCGGCCGCAGGAACACCTTCGTGATCGGACTGCTCGGCTTCGCCGCCGCCTCCGCGCTGGGCGGGGCCGCCGTCAACTCCGGGATGCTGTTCGGGGCGCGCGCCCTGCAGGGCGTGTTCGCCGCGCTGCTCGCACCGTCCGCGCTGTCGCTGCTCGCGACGACGTTCACCGACCCCAAGGACCGCGGGAAGGCCTTCGGCATCTTCGGCGCGATCATCGGCGCGGGCGCCGCGGTCGGCCTGCTCGCGGGCGGCTTCCTCACCCAGTACCTGAACTGGCGCTGGTGCCTGTACGTCAACATCCCCATCGCGCTGGTCGCCTTCTTCGGCGCGCTGGCCCTGCTCGCGCCCGGCGAGCGCCACCCCGACGCGCGCCTCGACGTGCCGGGCGCACTGCTCGGTTCGGCCGGAATGCTCTCCCTCGTCTACGGCTTCTCCGAGGCGGAGTCCAGGAGTTGGCACGACGGGCTGGTGCTGACGCTGCTCGTGGGCGGGGTCGTACTCCTCGCGGCGTTCGGGCTGTGGCAGACGCGGGCTCGGGTGCCGTTGCTGCCGATGTCGGTGGTGAAGGACCGTCAGCGGGTCGGTGCCTTCCTCACCACGCTGCTGGTGACCATCGGCATGTTCGGCGTATTCCTGTTCCTGACGTACTACATGCAGGGCGTTCTCGGATATTCGCCGGTCAAGACGGGTGTCGCGTATCTGCCGATCACCGCCGGGATGATCGTCGGCTCGACCCAGATCGCGGCCCGGGGGCTGGGCAAGGTGCCGCCGCGGCTGCTGATGGTGCCCGGGCTGCTCGTGGCGGCGGGCGCGCTCGCGATCATCGCGCAGGTGGGGACCGAACCGGCCTACGCCTCGCACATCCTGCCCGGCATGCTGATGCTCGGGCTCGGTATGGGCACGGCGATGATGACGTCCGTGTCGCTGGCCACGGGGAGCGTCGCGCCGCGTGACTCGGGAGCGGCCTCCGCCACCTTCAACACCGCCCAGCAGGTGGGTGGTTCGATCGGTACGGCGCTGCTCAACACCATCGCCGCGACGGTGACGGCGCGGTATCTGACCGCGCATGCGGGGCCGGGCGTCGACCCGCGCTCGCTGCAGGCGGAGGCGACCGTGCACGGGTTCAACGTCGCCACCTGGTGGGCGATGGGGTCGCTGCTGCTGGCCGCGACGATCGCGGGCGTGGTCGTGAACGCGGACCGGGCGCCCACCCCGCAAGCTGCGCAGGAGCGGACGCCCGAACCGGTGGACACGGCCTCGTGAGCGGCTACTTGATGTAGACGAGGCCGTCCGTCGTGACCGTCGGGCGGCCGCTGGTGCCGACGACGACGATCTTCACGGTGTGCTTGGCGCTGCTGGACCAGGTCTTCGTCCAGATCGCCTGGCGGTACAGGGTGGTCGACGACCTCAGGTCGACGGTGCTGACCTTCACGCCGTCGACGTAGACGTACGCCTGACCGGAGGTGGAGGCACGGCTGACCACCCAGGAGGCCGAGCGGCCGGTGAAGGTCCAGGTCAGGCTCGCGCCCTTCGAACCGCTGGAGTACGACTTCCCGCCGAGGTAGCTGCTGGAGGAACGCGCCGTCCAGCTGCCGGACTTGGTGGCCGAGGTCTCCTGAAGGATCACCGGGGTGAAGGACGCGGACGAGGTACCGGTGTTGCCCGCGTAGTCGTACGCCTTCATCGACCAGGTGCTCGCGGCACCGGAGCCCGCCGTGCGGCTGGAGCTGGTGGTCGTCGGGCCGAAGGTGGCCGTCGTCGGGGTCAGCAGGCTCACCGACTTCAGGGCGGCGTTGTCGGTCGCCTTCCAGCCGAGGGTGACCGGGACGGCGCTGGTGTTGACCGTGCCGGTGCGCAGGGAGAGCTTCGGCGCGGTGGTGAAGGTCGGGGCGGTCGTCTCCGCGACGACGTTCAGCGCGGCGGTCGTCGTGGTCTTTCCGGACTGGTGCACGGCCCGCACGGCGACGGTGTGGGTGCCCGGGGCGAGGGTCGCGCCGACCGAGGTGGACGTGCCCGACGCGGTGGCGGCGACCTTGCCGTCGACCAGCAGCTCGAACCTGGAGATCAGCGAACCCGGCGTGGTCGTCGACCACTTAGCCGTGACGGCGCCCTTGGTGTAGTACGTCGAGCCGGACAGTCCCGCACCGGACAGCGAGGTGACCTTCAGGCCCTGCACCGGGCCGGAAGCCCAGGCGCGGACGGTCGGCAGCTGGGCGTAGAGGGAGCTGCCCGGGCACTGGGTGTTGTAGCCGTCGCGGTGGCCGGAGATCCGGTTGAAGGTGTACGAGTTGCCCGCGGTGAAGCTGGTCGCGAAGTAGTTCGTCTGGGTCGCGCCCGCCTTGAGCTGCACGGTGGTGGCGGGGTCGGCCTTGTACTGGCCGAGCTTCCAGGCCGCGATGCGTGCGACCGACTCCAGGGCCGCGTCGGTGGCGCCGGTGGTGGTGTAGTCACCGAGTACGGCGATGCCGGCCGACTCGCGGTTCCAGCCGTAGGTGTGGGCGCCGAGCACCGGGAGGTCGACGCCGCCCTTGCGGCCCTCGAAGATCGTGCCGCACTTGTCGACCAGGAAGTTGTAGCCGATGTCGTTCCAGCCGTTGGTCTGCGTGTGGTACGCGTAGATGCCCCGGACGATCGCTGCCGAGTCGGCGCACGAGTAGTCGTTCGTGCCGTCCGTGTGGTGCACGAAGACGGCCTTCACGTCGGCGTTGTACTCCGACGGATCGGGGCTCAGCGACTCGTCCGCACCCCAGTCGGCCCGCGAGACGAGCGGAGGCTCGGGCACGGTCGACGGCGGCGCGGTGGGCGTGGTCGCCGTGGGACTCGGGGAGGTGCCGGCCGAGGGCGACGTGCTGGTCGACGGGGAGGCGGAGTACGTCGGCGACGCGGAGTCGGTCGGGGACACGGAATCCGTCGGCGACACGGAATCCGTCGGCGACACGGAATCCGTCGGTGATGCGGAGTCCGTGGGCGTCACATCCGCCGCGTACGCGGCCGGCTCGGCCTTCTGCTCGGCGTCGGTCGCCACGCCCGGGTCGACCAGGTTGACCTCAAGGCCCTTGGGCAGGCCGGAGCTGGTGGAGCCGTCCTGGTGGACGACCTGGACCTGGACACCGTCCGAGGGGCCGACCCACAGGGGCTCGGAGGCACCACGGGCGCCGGCGCCCGCCTCGGGGTCCTCAAGCGGGTCGACGTTCGCCTCGAGGTCCTTCCAGGCGGTCCACTCGCCGGTCTCGCTGCTGCGGGTGCGCACCTGTGCCGTGCCGTGCAGCCGCTTGCCCGCGTCCTTCCAGGAGACGCCGAGCATCGAGAACTGCTCGGTCTCCGTGCGCGGCAGCTCTCGCTTGCCGGCCGCCGTGCTCTTCAGGGTCAGGTCATAGACCTTCACCGGCCGCTTGGGCTGGCCGTGCCCGGAGGACGGCCCGGCGACGGCGTACGTCGCCACACCCCCGCCGCCCAGTACCACCGCGCCGAGCGTGATCCACGCCCGGCGCTTCATGCTCAGCGGTCTGTACGCACGCGTACCGCGAGGACTCACTTACCCCACCCCTAGAAAAAAGACCATGACTGCCACACCTGTCACAGAACAGATGGCACTTACACACAGCGCGGGGCTCTGACCAAACGTCACTGCACAGCCGGCAGGAGTGTCCCGGGGGGCCTGTGACACTTCCGTGATGCCTGACGCAGTCTCTGACGTACCACTTGCATCACTCGTACGAACAACGAGGACAGTGTTGGGCCAGGGACGCGAACCCCGCCGAGGAAGGGCGTACGACGGGGAGCTGGGCGCGGCCGTCGCGCGGGCCCAGGAGGGCGACGAGGCCGCCTTCGCGGTCGCCTACCGGATCGTGCAGCCCGGCCTGCTCGGCTATCTCCGCGGGATCGTCGGCGACGACGCCGAGGACGTGGCGTCCGACGCCTGGCTGGAGATCGCCCGGGACCTCGGGCGCTTCAAGGGCGACGGGGCGGGCTTCCGCGGCTGGACCGCGATCATCGCCCGGCACCGCGCCCTGGACCATCTGCGCCGGCAGAAGGTGCGGCCCCGGTCGTCGGCGCTCGAGCAGGACGTGCTGGAGCTGCCCGGCCCGCACAGCACCCACGACCAGGCCCTGGAGGCGCTCTCCACCGAGCGTGCCCTGGAACTGGTCCGCAGCCTGCCCCGCGACCAGGCCGAGGCCGTACTGCTGCGCATCGTCGTCGGTCTCGACGGCCCCGCCGCGGCCCGAGTCCTCGGCAAGCGCCCCGGGGCGGTGCGCACGGCCGCGCACCGGGGGCTGAAGCGCCTCGCCGCCAGGCTGGACGCCCCAGGTGTGACGAATGAGGACCCCCGGACGCTGGGGGAGTCGAAATGAACGTCGACGACGGAATGAACGTCAAGGACGGAATGAACGTCAACGACGGCAGGGACGGCCGCGAGGGCCGGCCGTCGGACACGGATGGATACGGACATGGGTGAACGGCAGAGCGACGGCAGTGCCCCCGGCGGCCGTTGGCGCGTGCACCCCGGCGGGACCGTGTCGGGCACCGAGGACTGGCCTGCCGGCACCGTACTGGAGGCGCTGCTCGCCGACACGATGCGCTCGGGCGCGCTCGACACCGACGCCGAGCAGCGGGCGGTGGCCGCGTTCCGGGCCGCCCGCGACGCCGGGGCGCTACGCGCGCGGACCCGGCGCCGGGACGACTGGCGCCCGCGTGAGCACGGCCGGGCCCGCCGCTCGCTGCGGGCCACCCTGACGCTGGCCCTGGCCGGACTCACCATGGGCGGTGTCGCCTTCGCGGCGATCGGCTCGGTCGGCGGCTCCTCGCACGACGACGGGCAGGCGGCCCGGCAGCGGCAGCACGCGCCGGCCGGGCCCTCCACGACGGCCTCCCGCACGCCCGGTGCCGACGCCACGCCGGACCGCCCGGACACGGCGAAGGACACCGAGGCGCACTGCCGGGCGTACCAGAAGAAGGTCGACGGCAACGGCAAGGCGCTGGACTCGACGGCCTGGCAGCGGCTGATCGCGGCCGCGGGCGGCGAGGCGAACGTCACTGCCTACTGCGCCGAGCAGCTGGGGAAGGCGACGGCGACCCCCAAGCCGGGCAAGGACGACAAGACCCCGAAGGCCGAGAACACCCCGAAGGCCGACAACACCGGTAAAGCCGATACCTCCGGCAAGTCCGAGAAGTCGGATAAGGGCGCCGACAAGGCGAGCGGCAAGGCCGGCAACTGACCGTCGGCTGAAGGTACGGGCGGGCGGCACAGCCGACTCCGCATGCCCCGGCACGGCCCTCGCGCCCCGGACGTCTGCCGTCGGAGGCGGCAACCGAAGCAACGGCCGGGGCCGCCACCCCCCACAGGAGAGGCCCCGGCCGTCGCGCGGTCGGGCCGCGCGGCGGCCCGTACTCTCTACAGCGTCGTGAGTGCGGTATCTGTCACACCCCGGGTACAGCGCGCCCCTCCGTGAGGTGGTTGCATGGGGTACGGACATGGACGAGCGGCGGTTTCAGGTCGTAACGTGCCTTTCGCGCCGGGCGCGGAAGACGAAACGACCATCGCAGACCATCGCAACGATCGGCGGCCTCGACGCCGCAACCATCGAACGAGGAACCATCGGGTGCTGGGGGACGACGCGGAGCTGACCGCCGCGGTGCTTGCGGCACAGGACGGGAACGAGACCGCGTTCCGGACTGTGTACCGAGCCGTGCAGCCGCGGCTGCTCGGGTACGTCCGCACGCTCGTCGGCGATCCGGACGCCGAGGACGTCGCGTCCGAGGCGTGGCTGCAGATCGCCCGTGATCTGGACCGGTTCAGCGGCGACGCGGACCGCTTCCGCGGCTGGGCCGCCCGGATAGCCCGCAACCGCGCCCTGGACCACATACGGATGCGCGGCCGCCGTCCGGCGATCGGCGGGGACGAAACGGAACTGACCGGCAGGGCCGCCGAGTCCGACACCGCCGGCGAGGCCATGGAGTCCCTGGCCACCGACCACACCCTCTCGCTGATCGCCCGGCTGCCGCAGGACCAGGCGGAGGCCGTCGTGCTGCGCGTGGTCGTGGGCCTCGATGCCAAGACCGCCGCCGAGACGCTCGGCAAGCGCCCGGGTGCCGTACGCACGGCGGCGCACCGCGGTCTGAAGCGGCTCGCGGAACTGCTCGGCGAGGATCCGGAATCGAGCGTCGGCCTGGACGGGCTGCCGCTCCAGAGGGAACCGCGCGGCCGCGCGGTGACGTCCGCGAGTGTGACGCAAAGCGTTGCGCGGACGCAGAAGGACATGTGATGGCCGACGAGCGCTGTGCCTTTCCGGGGGATCCGGAGTCCGCCGACGGCTTCGCTGCGGTCCCGGCCCCCGCCCGGTGGCTGGACCGCGAAACGGCGGAGCTCCTGCTGCGCGGAGAGTCACTCGAAGGTGTCGACCCCGCCTCCCGCGACCAGGCCGAACGGCTCGCGAAGACCCTCGACGGGCTGATCGTCGAGTCCCCGCTGAGCAGCGCCGAGCTCCCGGGCGAGGCCGCCGCGCTGGCCGCCTTCCGCGCGGCCCGGTCCGGCGTGCTCCCCGAGCAGGCCGCCGTCGGGCGGCACCGTTCCCGCCCCAGGACCTCCGATGTCGGGCTCGTCCGCATCGGCGGCTCGGCCCCGGCCCCCCGGCGCTCCCGCTGGGGCAGGCCCGCGCGCTTCGGGCTGACGGCCGCGCTGGCTGCCGGCATGGTCGGCGGCGTCGCGTTCGCGGCGACGACCGGAGTGCTCCCGACGCCGTTCGGCCACGACGAGCCCGGTCCCGTCGCCTCCGTCTCGGTCGGCGCCAGCCCCGACCGCCCGCTGGTGTCGCCCTCGCAGAACAGCGCCCTGGGCGACCCCGTCCCCGACGGCTCCAGCTCCCCTTCCGTCGGCCCGACGACCCCGCACGACTCGGCCGACGGCAGCTCCTCGGCCAAGCCCGGCTCCGGCTCCGACGACGCGCGGGCCACCGGCGGAGGCTGGTGGCTGGGGGCCCCGTCGGCCTGCCGCGACGTGCGCGACGGCAAGGAACTCACCGCCGACCGCAGGCGGGCCCTGGAAGGCGCGGCGGGTGGCTCCGGCGCGGCCCGCGTCTGGAAGTACTGCAAGAACGTCCTGGGCGCCGACGGCGCGCCCCGCGGCGGCGACGGCAAAGACGGCAACGGCAAGGGCGACCGAGGCGGACAGGGCAACCAGAACGGCAAGGGCGGCGGCGACCAGGGGGACAAGGGCGGTGACGGCGACGGCCATCACATAGCCCCCGGCGCCCCCACTCTCACACCGTCCCCCCTCCCGCCGCTGCTGCCGAGGCGGCTGGTGACCACGCCGACGCTGTCGCCGAAGCCGACGTACAGCGTGCTCTAACCTGCGGTTTTGTAATTCGCGGAATTTTCTTCGGCGCGCCAGTAACGTTTTCGGCCCCAACCGCGCAGTACTGAGTGAGCCGACTGGTCATCGGCCGTCGCACAGAGCCGGGGTTCCCCCCGTACCTACGGCTCGTGCATCGGCGCGGGCGGGACACGTTCCCCCGGTTCCGCCCGCGCCCCACTCACTTTCTCTCCCGGCTCCGGGACTCACCGGTACACGACGACCTTGTCGCCGTTGTTCACCTGCGCGTACAGATCCGCGATCGCCGTCTCGTCCCGGACGTTGACACAGCCGTGCGAGCCCCCGGCGTAACCGCGGGCCGCGAAGTCGTACGAGAAGTGCACGGCCTGGCCGCCGCTGAAGAACATCGCGTACGGCATGGGCGAGTCGTAGAGGGTCGACCAGTGGTGGCGGGACTTCCAGTACACGTGGAAGACGCCCTCGCGGGTGGGCGTGCCCGTCGCGCCGAAGCGGACCGACATCGTCGACACCGTCCGCCCGTCGATCATCCAGCGCAGGGTGCGGCTCGTCTTGTCGATGCACAGCACCCGCCCGGTCAGACAGCGCGGATCGGCAGGGCCTGCGGGCTGGCCGCCCATCAGGTACAGCTCCCACTTCCCGGGCTCGTGCGTCATCTTCAGCAGCCGCTGCCAGGTGACGGTGTCCGTCTCCCCGGTCTTCGGCAGCCCGCGCTTGCCCTGGAACCCCTTCACGGCATCCTCGGTCAGGTCGTCGTACGTCCCGGTCGGACCGTCGTAGAGCCAGGCGACCTGACGCAGCCGGGCCTGGAGTTCGCGTACGTCGTTCCCGGAGTCGCCGCGGGACCACAGCACGGCGGGGCCGACCGTCGAGGGCGACGCGCTCGGCTCGCCGACGGAGCCGGAGCCGGATCCGGACCTGCCGGAGGGGGCCTTGCCGCTCGGCAGCTGGATGTGCACGGGGGAGTGCCCCTTGCCGTCCGTGCCCTGCACGGTGCAGCCGCACACGGTGACGAGGGCCGCGAGTGCCGCCGCAGCGGTGACCGATCTCCCCATGCCCGTCATACGCACAGCGACCCCCGTCGTCTCACCGGTGCACCCGACAGCCCGCGTGTCACCTGAGATGCTGCCCGCGGATGACGGGTTGCGAACGGCGGGGCATGGTTGTGACGGAGACCGCAAAACCGCTGTGAGGAAGCTCCCAGCGTGCTCCTCTCCACCGGCTGCACGCACCCCGCTACAGTCCGCAGGAGGGTCGGTCTGTACTGCCCAGTAACTCAGCGGGAGGCATCACACCATGGCGCGCGAGTCGGAGTCCGGACTGCCCATCGAACCGGTCTACGGGCCTGAGGACCTTGCGGGCTGGGACCCGGCCGAAAAGCTGGGCGAGCCCGGCCGGTACCCCTTCACCCGCGGCGTCTACCCGTCGATGTACACGGGCCGTCCCTGGACCATGCGCCAGTACGCCGGTTTCGGTACGGCGGTGGAGTCCAACGCCCGCTACAAGCAGCTCATCGCCAACGGCACGATGGGTCTGTCGGTCGCCTTCGACCTGCCGACCCAGATGGGCCACGACTCCGACGCCCCCATCGCGCACGGCGAGGTCGGCAAGGTCGGCGTGGCGATCGACTCCGTCGAGGACATGCGGATCCTGTTGGGCGGGATCCCGCTGGACAAGGTCTCGACGTCGATGACGATCAACGCGCCGGCGGCCCTGCTGCTGCTCATGTACCAGCTGGTAGGCGAGGAGCAGGGCGTGCCGGCCTCCCAGCTCACCGGCACGATCCAGAACGACGTGCTGAAGGAGTACATCGCGCGGGGGACGTACATCTTCCCGCCGAAGCCCTCCCTCCGGCTGATCGCCGACATCTTCAAGTACTGCAAGTCCGAGATCCCGAAGTGGAACACGATCTCGATCTCCGGCTACCACATGGCCGAAGCGGGTGCCTCCCCCGCGCAGGAGATCGCCTTCACCCTGGCCGACGGCATCGAGTACGTCCGCACGGCGGTCGCCGCCGGCATGGACGTCGACGACTTCGCGCCCCGGCTCTCCTTCTTCTTCGTGGCCCGTACGACGATCCTCGAAGAGGTCGCCAAGTTCCGTGCGGCCAGGCGTATCTGGGCCCGTGTGATGAAGGAGGAGTTCGGCGCGAAGAACCCGAAGTCGCTGATGCTGCGCTTCCACACGCAGACCGCGGGCGTCCAGCTGACGGCCCAGCAGCCGGAGGTGAACCTGGTCCGGGTCGCCGTCCAGGGCCTGGCCGCGGTCCTCGGCGGCACGCAGTCCCTGCACACGAACTCCTTCGACGAGGCGATCGCGCTGCCCACCGACAAGTCCGCGCGCCTGGCCCTCCGTACGCAGCAGGTGCTGGCCTACGAGACCGACGTGACGGCGACCGTCGACCCCTTCGCGGGTTCCTATGTCATCGAGAAGATGACGGACGACGTGGAGGCGGCCGCCGTCGAGCTGATGGCCAAGGTGGAGGAACTGGGCGGCGCGGTCAACGCGATCGAGCACGGCTTCCAGAAGTCCGAGATCGAGCGCAGCGCCTACCGCATCGCCCAGGAGACCGACTCCGGCGAGCGGGTCGTGGTCGGCGTCAACCGCTTCCAGCTGGACGCGGAGGAGCCCTACGAGCCGCTCCGGGTGGACCCGGCCATCGAGGCCCAGCAGGCGGAGCGGCTCGCCAAGCTGCGGGCCGAGCGGGACCAGTCGGCGGTGGACGCGGCCCTGGACGCCCTGAAGAAGGCGGCGGAGGGCGAGGACAACGTCCTGTACCCGATGAAGGACGCGCTGCGGGCTCGCGCGACGGTGGGCGAGGTGTGCAATGCGCTGCGGGAGGTCTGGGGGACGTACGTACCCTCGGATGCCTTCTGAGCTTGTCTATTACTCCGTACGGGTGATCACGGGCAGTATCCGCCCCTTCCCAGTTACCCTCGTGGAGAGTGCTCCCGAAAGGAGGTCGCCGTGGCTGTGATAGAGCGCGAGATGACGATCGCTGAGGCTGCCGACCGTGTCTCCAGCTGGTTGCCCGGACACCGAGTGGAGATCCTTCGAGGGAGCATCATCGTGACGCCGCCGCCGGACGGGCCACATCAGGGAACGGTGTTCGAAGCTGGTTACGAGATTCGCCGGGCCGGGGCGAAGGAGGCGGGCCTCAAGGTGCTTCCCGGCATCGGACTGTGGCTGCCGACCAGTCCTGCCGATTATGCGATCCCGGACTTGTCCGTCGTCGAGGCCGATTACCAGGACGCGCTGGTTCAGAAGAACTGCTATGCCGCGCATGTCTTCCGCATGGTGTTGGAGGTGACGTCTTCCAACTGGACGGACGACACAGCCAACAAGGTCGAGATCTACGCTGAGACGGGCATCCCCGTCTACCTCGTAGCCGACCGCAGACACGACGAGGTTCTGCTCTACACCGACCCGGTCGACGGCAAATATCCGGACCCCATCCGTTACAAGCGCGGCGAGTCCGTCCCCGTCCCCGAATCCGTCGGCGTAACCCTCGAACTCTCCGTCGACACCCTCCTCGACGGGGACGACTAGCGACTAGCGGAGGCCGAACCGCCCGAGGTGGTCCGCGAGTCCGGCCGCCGAGTCGCCCGTCCAGCCGACGTATCCGTCCGGCCGTACCAGGAACAGCCCCTTCCCGTACGGCTCCTGGGGTGAGCCCTGCACGACACGCATCGCTTCTCCGGCCGCGCCGGGCGCCTGCACGCCCAGCGCCACCAGCGTCCAGTGCGGCCCCTGGAACGCGTCGAAGAGCCGTACCTCCTCGATCGTCGTGTCCGGTGCGCGGTCGCCCGCCCGGACTGCCCCGGCCTCCGCCCGCGTGTCCTCCGCCAGCGACGACTCCCGGTATCCCAGCCCCAGTTGGACCGTCGCCGCGCCGCGTCGTACCTCTCCGCGGTGGATGCCGGTGGAGATGCCGAGCATCTGCGCCGCGATGGGGCGCCGCTCCTCCTCGTAGGTGTCCAGGAGGGCCGTGTCCGCGCGGTCCTGCAGTACCGCACCCAGCTTCCAGCCCAGGTTGTACGCGTCCTGGACGCTGGTGTTGAGGCCCTGGCCGCCGGCGGGGGAGTGCACGTGCGCCGCGTCTCCCGCGAGGAAGACCCGGCCGGAGCGGAAGCGGTCCGCCAGGGCCGCGCGGGGGCGGAAGTCCGAGGCCCACCGGACCTCCGTGATGTCCTCCGGCGCCAGGTGCGAGCGTGCGGCGGCGACCTTGCGGATGCCGTCCAGGGACAGGTCCACCTCCGTCCCCTCCGGGAACTGGGCGACCAGCTGGAAGTCCTCCGTGCCGGCGAGCGGGCAGATCGCCATGTAGCCGCCGTCGCCCTCCGCGATCGGCGGGAAGACGTGCCAGTTGTCGCGGTCCAGGCCGGTGATCCGGACGTCGGACACCAGAGCCGGCTTCGGGTCGACCGTCTCGCCGGTCATGCCGATGCCGAGCGCGCGCCGTACGGCCGAGCGTCCGCCGTCGGCGGCGACGACGTAGCGTGCGCGGAGTTCCGTCCCGGACCCGAGGTGCACGCTGACGCCGTCCTCGTCCTGGTCGAGCCCGACGACCTCCCGGCCGAACTCCACCCGCCCTCCCAGCTCCTCCAGCCGCGCGAACAGGATCTCCTGCGTCCGCCACTGCGGCACCATCCACGGCTCGGTGAACGCCGAGTCGCCGACCGCCTCCTTCACCTCGTCCGCGTCGAACATCCGGTGCTCGCCGACCCGTTCGCCGTCCTGCCAGATCATCCCGACGGGGTAGCGCCCGCCGGCCGCGAGGATCGCGTCCAGCACCCCGAGATCCTCCAGGACCTCCATGGTGCGCGGCTGCAGACCCTTGCCTCGCGAGCCCGGGAACAGCCCGTCCGCCTTCTCCACGACCAGTGCGTCCACTCCCCGGCGGGCGAGGTCCACGCCGAGGGCCAGACCGGTCGGGCCCGCCCCCACGATCAGGACATCGATCACGCCGTCCACGGCACGACTCATGATCCACTCTCCTTAACGCTGTTAAGTGCTGTCGACTCCGAGAGTGCCCTTAACGCTGTTAAGCTGTCAAGCGTGAGTACGGAACGACGCACGCCTCTCGACCGCAAGCGGGTCGCGGACACCGCCCTGAAGCTCCTGAACGAGGTGGGCCTGGACGGGCTGTCCCTGAGGGCCATCGCCAAGGAACTGGACGTCAAGGCGCCCGCCCTGTACTGGCACTTCAAGGACAAGCAGGCGCTGCTCGACGAGATGGCCACGGAGATGTACCGGCGGATGGTCGCCGGGACCGCTCTCGACCCGGACGACACCTGGCAGGAGCGGATGACCAAGGCGAACCGGGGGCTGCGGGAGGCTCTGCTCGGCTACCGCGACGGCGCCAAGGTCTACAGCGGCGCGCGCTTCACCGGCACGGACCACGCCCGCGAGATGGAGCAGAACCTACGGTTGTTCACGGCCGCGGGATTCACCCTCACCGAGGCCGTCCGCGCCAATCAGACCGCGTACGCCTTCACCATCGGTTTCGTCACCGAGGAACAGGGCGTCCGCCCGCTGCCGGACGAACGCCGCGAAGGCTACGACGTGGCCGAACGGGCCCGGCTGCTCGCCGAGTTCCCGCTCTCGGCGGCCGTCGGCGCGGAGCTCTTCGAGGACTACGACCGGCACTTCGAGGAGGGGCTGGCGCTGATCGTCGCGGGGGTCGGGGCGCGGTACGACGTCTGTTGAGCGGCGCGGTCCGGCGTTCCTCCGCCGTCGGACCGGTTCACTTCGCCAGGACGAACGCCAGGAAGATCATGCCGATGACGGACACGTACATCGGCCAGAGATAGCGCTTCGGATACTCGTATGTCTCCCGCCGGACGCCCCGGCGCCACTCGTCGCCGTAGGTCCGGAAGAGCTTGCGAAGCGGGAAAAAGCCCATCGCGAGGCCGGTCCAGGAGAAGGAGTACAGGACCAGCATCTGCCGTGCGTTCCAGTGTTCTGGCTGGGCGCTGCCGACCGGAATCATGCCAAGGCAGCAGACGACGGACATGACCAGGAAGATCACCGTCACTATGCGTGGTGGGCGCATCCACCGGTCGACCGCGAGACAGAGGAGGAACGTGGCGAAGGCCGCCATCAGGATCAACCAGCCGAGGGGGAGCTGCGCGAGCATCATCAGTCCGTTCGAGGGTGCGCGAGGTCCGGCGTCCGGTGTGCGGGCCTCAGCGCGGCCCGGACAGCGCTGCCCGCAGTCTCGGCGTCAGCTGCTTCTCGACGTAGCGGTTCAGCAGCCAGGCCAGCAGCAGCATCGACGCGACCGTCAGGGCGAAGGTCGCCGCCGACGGCAGGCCGAGGCCGATGTGCAGGGCGTGGATCACCACCCAGCCCAGGTGCTCGTGGACCAGATAGAACGGGTACGTCAGCGCCCCGGCCACCGTCAGCCAGCGCCAGTTCGCCCAGTTCAGGCAGCCCAGGGCGATCGCGATGACCGCGACGAAGCCGAAGGCGACGACGAGAGTGATGCCGAGCGAGGAGCGGTGGGCGAAGGCGTTCGGGTCCGAGGCGTTCCACAGGCTGCGCACCGCGTAGTGCTGCCCGATCAGGAAGCTCACGGCCACGATGCCCCAGGCGTAGACGTCACGCCGGTCGCGGTGCAGGAGGTAGATCCCGACACCGCCGATGAAGAGGGGCGCGTACTCGGGCATCAGCACGATGTCGAGCAGTGGCATCTTCGCGCCCTGCGCGATCGCCGCCGCCAGCGTCCAGCACGCACAGAACATGATCACGCGGCGACGCGTCGCCCCGGGCAGTACGACGCACAGTGCGAACAGCGCGTAGAAGCGGATCTCCGCCCAGAGCGTCCAGCACACCCCCAGCACCCGGTCCACACCCAGCGGTTGCTGAAGCATCGTCAGGTTCACCAGGGTGTCGCTCGGCGACAGGGCCTTGTAGGCGACCATCGGCAGCGCGAACACCGCCGACACGATGAGTATCGCCGCCCAGTAGGCCGGCAGCAGACGGGAGGCGCGGGAGGCGAAGAACGACTTCAGGGGCCGGCCCCAGCCACTCATGCAGATCACGAATCCGCTGATCACGAAGAAGACCTGGACGCCGAGGCAGCCGTAGGAGAAATAGCCGTGCAGTGTGGGGAACTCGTGCTTGGCGGAGGTTCCCCAGGCTTTGGTGACCTCGCCGCCGCGGCCGCCGTAGTGATACGCCGCCACCATCAGCGCGGCTATCAGTCGCAGTCCGTCCAGGGCGCGGAGCCGGGTTTCGCGGGGCTGTGGCCGTGCCGCCAGTTGGTGCACCGGCGCGTCGGGCACGGGCCGGGCGGTCGTGCTGGTCACTGAATTCCCCTCGCTGGGCGTTCACTCTCACGGATGCCTCACAGCACATTAGTCCGATTCGTAGTGATGCCTTGGCTGGGAAGTCGACGATTTGCCGTGTGGTCCCGGTGAGTTCACCTGGGTGTCGTTTTGACTTCTTGAGTTCACTCGGAATTCCCCTCACCTCGCGGTGAAGGGGCGCTGCGGCCATAGGGAGGGGGCGGCACGGAGAGAGGGGCACCCACCGGAGTGGGTGCCCCTCTCTCCGTGCCGCCCTACGCGCCTTATCGACCTACGGCCTTCTTCAGCGCCCGCGCCCGGCGGACCACCCGGCGGGCCGTGGAGTTGCGGGGGAGGAAGGCCAGGCGCTCCGGAATGCCGCCCGGCAGGCCGAGCGCGGTGAGGCGCCTGCGCCTGAAGTAGCGCTTGGTGCGCGGGGAGAGGTGCTTGGAGAGGTGGCGTTCCGCCTCCGTACGCAGATGCGGGTAGATCTGGGGCTGCATGGTGTAGCTGAGCGTGCCGAGCAGGCCGTCCAGGGTGCTCGCGGGCAGCGTCTTCTCGCCCTTGCCGCCCTCCAGGTCCGGCAGCAGCGCGTCGGCGAGGACGACCGGGACCCGGTTGCTGTTCTGGAACGGCGTGAGGCGCTCCAGGAGCTGCTCGGTGCCGATCCGGGCGACCGGGAGGCCGTAGAACGCGGACGCGGTGAACAGGGCCGTGGAGAAGCAGCCGACGACCAGGCCGGGCGGCGACTTCTCGAACAGCACCTCGGCGAGCACCGGCAGGTCGAGGACCGTGAGGTCGACGCCCAGCTGCGCGGCCTCCGTCTCCAGCGCGCGGCTGTAGCGGGCCGGTGCGGTGGGATGCGGCTTGAAGACGATCGCACGGTGCCCGCGTTCGACCGCCCCGCGCATCATCCGCACATGCAGGTCCTCCTCCTCCTCGGGGGAGAGGATGCCCAGCGCGGACAGGTACTGCCCGAGCAGCAGCGCCGAGTTGTCGGGCAGGACGGGCAGGTCCTCGACGGAGGAGGTGAGTTCGCCCATCACCTTCAGGAAGGCCTCGCTCGGTACGAGCTCCGCCGGTACGTCGAACTCGGTCAGCAGTCTCGGTGTCAGATCCGGGACCAGGTCCAGATGGAGCAGGCGCCGTACGCGGGTGCCGACCAGCGGGTCGATCTTGTTGCGGGTGGGGCCGTAGCTCATCAGGCCGTCGGCGTAGACGTCGACGGGCGCGTCGGTGAACAACTGGGCCACGGTCAGCGCAGGGGTGACCTGGATGGACTCCAGGACCAGCTCCACGCGGTCGTCACCCAGGTCCCACAGAAGCCGCAGATAGCGCTCGAAGAGCGGGATGTCGTCCTGACGCGGGGCCCAGGCGCCGGGGTGGAAGGGGCGGATGGCCTCGTTCCACGACAGTACGGAGTCGAAGTGGTGGCGCAGCGGTTCAAAGCCCGGCATCTCGTCGACCGGCAGGGTGATCTCCGGCGTCGCCGAGTTGTTGAAGACCAGCAGCAGGCTGCGGTCCTCCGCCTCGAAGCAGTCGGAGTCGATCGCGGCGGCCACGGTGGCGGCGCCGTACAGGGTCGAGACGCAGTAGATGCGGGTGGTACGGGGCATCAGGCGGCCGCCTTCGCTGTCGTGATCCGGCGCCGCAGCCGCCGCAGCTTGGAGGAGCGGTGCAGGTCCATCGTTTCGAGTACGTCGCCGAGCATGTCCTGCGGCAGGCGCTTGATGGCGGCCGCGCTCCTCGCCCGCAGCTCCCGGTACACGGACGGCTCCCACTTGTCCTCGTCCGAGACGTGGTGGGCGATGATCGCGCAGTACGTGCGCACCGCCTTCGGCAGCAGCCGGTCCGCGTCCGGGTCCTTGGCCGTCTCCTCTATGACCTGGTCGAAGGCGCGGATGAAGTCGAGCTGGCGGACGTCGCCGATCTGTGTCAGGGAGGAGGCCACCCCGCGCCGGTAGAAGACGCCGAGCAGGCTCACCACGGCGAACGACTCCGCCTCGCGGTGCAGCTTCCAGATCCACGGCCGGTCCTCGGCCGTGCGCAGCCCGTCGGTGAAGTGCAGCAGCCCCTTGTCGAGGAGCCGGCGGTGGTAGGCGCCCGCCCAGGCGAAGGCGTAGTCCACGGAGGTCGAACGGTCGGCGGGCAGGATCGCCTCGCGCGGGTTCAGTGCCTCCCAGCGGCGCCCGATGGGGACCCTGTTCACGCTGCGCGCGCGTGCGGTCGCCTGCACATGGTCGGTGCGCACGAAGTCGACGCCCAGCCCCTCGATGGCCGCGACCAGTTCGGCGAAGTAGCCGGGAGCCAGCCAGTCGTCGCCGTCCAGGAACGTCAGGTACTCGCCCTGCGCCGCGTCCAGGCCGGTGTTGCGGGCGGTGGCGAGTCCCCCGTTCTTCTCATGGCGGATATACCGCACCTGCGCCACGTCGGAGAGTTCCTCGGCCGCGCGTTCGAGAATCGCCGGGGTTTCGTCCTTCGAATGGTCGTCGACCAGTACGAACTCGAAATCCCGTCGCGCGTTCAAGCGAAGGCTTTTGAGGGTGTCCGGGGCGTATTGCTGCACGTTGTAGAACGGCACGATCACGGAAAGCTTTGGCACGCGAGAAAGCGTAGGAGGCAGTCCGGCGGCGTAACTTGCCGGTGCCCGTACAGAGGGTGAACTCAATGTGTCGGAACGGTGCATCGCCTGTAGCTCCGGGGATTTGGCGGGCCAGTTCGGCTCTCGGCGGGGTGTTGTTAACTTTTTGTTGAGGTGCGGTTGGGCCGCGCCTCGGAATTGCTTCCTAGCGTCTTCGTCGTGCCACCAAGTACCTCGAAGCCCACGCGAATCGCCGTACTCGCGGACTCCGACACCCGCTGGAAATGGGGTGCGCTGACCGCGGCTCGTATCGCCCCGGGCCCGTCCATGGAAGCCGCACCTCGCGACGACGCGCAAGTCGGTCTCGAGCTGAGCGGGTTCCTGCTGCGCGGACGGGCGACGCCCACCGCACGCCAGCTGGCGGAGGTCGGTGTGCGCGCCGACTCCCTTCGGGAGGTCACGGCCGTCGAGTTCCTGCGCGCGATGGCCGAGGAGGAGTACGACGTCATAGTGCTCGCCCTCGTCGGCGGCGGCGTCCAGGCGATGCTGCACGGGCTGCGGCGCGTGTGGGAGGGCAGCGAGCGGCGTCCCGTCGTCGTCACCGGCTATGTCGGTGTCGTCTACGAGAAGCTCGCCGACGGCCTCCTGCTGCGGCACGGCGCGGACCTCGTCCTCGCCAACTCCCGCCAGGACGCGGAGCGCTTCCGGGCGGTGTACGAGGGGGTGGGCGCCGACGCCTCGTCGGTGACGGAGGTGGCACTCCCGTTCCTCGGCGGCGCGGTCTACGAAGGCGAACACGACCCCTACACCGTGGTGTTCGCCGTACAGCCGTCCGTCCCGGACACGCGCAAGGACCGCACCTACCTGCTCAACCGGCTGATCCAGCACGCCCGGCTGCACCCCGAGCGCGAGGTGCTGCTGAAGCTGCGCTCCAAGCCGGGCGAGCACACCACGCACATCGAGGAGCAGCCCTACCAGAAGCTGGTCCAGCGGCTCGATCCGCCGGCCAACTTCCGCCTGGTGTACGGGAACATGGGCGAGGTCCTCGACCGCACCGACCTGCTGGTCACCATCAGCTCGACGGCCGCACTGGAGTCCCTGCACCGCCGTATCCCGACGGTCGTGCTGACCGACCTGGGCGTACGCGAGGTGCTCGGCAACCACCACTTCGTGGGCTCCGGATGCCTCGCCTCCTGGGACCAGCTGGACGCCGGGCACCGGCCGACCGCCGACGAGGAGTGGGTGGCCCGGCAGGGCGTCGTCGCGGACGGCTCCTACGCCACCGCCTTCGACGCGGCCCGCGAACGCATCGCCAAGCTGCTCGACCGCCCCGGCGGGCCGGCACCCCTGACTCCGTACTACACGCCCGAGACCGCGCCCGGTTATCTGCCCGGCATTCTTGCCCGCCACCACCTCGGCCCGGACGGCAGCCCGCTGCCCGGCGCCCCCGCCGCCGACAAGGAGCCGGGCCCGGTACGGCAGATCGTCCGCCGGGCGGCGCGGGGTGCCTACCGGCACGGGGTGCAGCGCGTGGCTCCGGTGATCCGGCGGATGGGGGAGCTGTGAGCGCCGCCGAGCGCTCCGCTGGAGGGGCTGGAGCGGCCGGGACAGGAACTGCCGCGACAGGCCGTGTGCCGACTGCGGCGCCGTCGTCGCCGGTCGCGCCCGCGCGGCGGCAGCCGCACATGCGATACGGCCCCGCGCCCCTTCGGGCCGCGGACGCCGCGCAAGCGGCGGTCGCACGAGTCGTGTCCGCGGTGCAGACGGACGCGATCGGTGTGCCGGCCCCGGCCACCCCACAACCCACGGAAGCGCGAGCCGCAGTCGCGCCGATTCCTCCGCAAGGAGCCCAAGGAGTAGCCCCCATGTCCAACCCGCAAGCGGGCCAAGGCGCTTCGGTGCGCCGGGTGCTCGCGGTGATTCCCGCGCGCGGCGGCTCCAAGGGCGTGCCCGCGAAGAACCTCGCCCCTGTCGGAGGTGTGCCGCTGGTGGCCCGCGCCGTGCGGGAGTGTCTCGCCACCCGGCTGGTGACGGACGTCGTCGTCTCCACCGACGACCAGGCCATCGCGGCCGCCGCGCGCGAGGCCGGCGCCGAGGTCGTACTGCGGCCCGCCGCCATAGCCGGGGACACGGCCACCTCCGAGGCCGCCGTCCTGCACGCCATGGACGCCCACGAGGCCCTGCACGGCGCGGCCGTCGACGTGGTGGTGTTCGTGCAGTGCACCAGCCCGTTCCTCATCCGCGAGGACATCGACGCAGTGGCGGGCGCGGTCGTCGAGAACGGCGCCGACACCGCCGTCACCGTGGCTCCCTTCCACGGCTTCATCTGGCGGGACGCCGACGACGAGGCCACCGCGGGCACCGTCGCCGAGGCCGACGCGGCCACCGGCGGCGGCTACGGCGTCAACCACGACAAGTCCTTCCGCCCCCGCCGTCAGGACCGCCCCCAGGACCTCCTGGAGACCGGCGCCGCCTACGCGATGGACGCGGCCGGCTTCCGCAAGCACCAGCACCGCTTCTTCGGCCGTACCGAACTCGTCCGGACGGACCCCGCGCGCGTGCTGGAGATCGACGACCCGCACGACCTCGCCCGCGCCCGCGCGCTGGCCCCCCTCTTCGACGCGGACCGCCCCGGCTCGCTGCCCACCGCGGACGACATCGACGCGGTCGTACTGGACTTCGACGGCACCCAGACCGACGACAGGGTGCTGATCGACGCCGATGGAAAGGAGTTCGTCTCCGTGCACCGCGGAGACGGCCTCGGCATCGCCGCGCTGCGCAAGAGCGAGCTCAAGATGCTGATCCTCTCCACGGAGCAGAACCCGGTCGTCGCCGCGCGCGCACGGAAGCTGCAGATCCCCGTGCTGCACGGCATCGACCGCAAGGACCTCGCACTCAAGCAGTGGTGCGAGGAGCAGGGCATCGCGCCCGAGCGCGTGCTCTACGTCGGCAACGACGTCAACGACCTCCCGTGCTTCGCCCTCGTGGGCTGGCCCGTGGCGGTCGCGAGCGCCCACGACGTGGTACGCGGCGCCGCCCGTGCGGTCACCACCGTCCCCGGTGGCGACGGCGCGATCCGAGAGATCGCCAGCTGGATCCTCGGCCCCTCTCTCGACTCCCTAACCAAGTAAGGACAGTTACTGCCATGAGCACCAACTCCCGTCTGCGCACCTTCGGTACCGAGCGCATCGCCGGCCCCGGTCAGCCCGTCTACATCTGCGGCGAGATCGGCATCAACCACAACGGCGAGCTGGAGAACGCCTTCAAGCTCATCGACGTGGCCGCCGAGGCCGGCTGCGACGCCGTGAAGTTCCAGAAGCGCACCCCGGAGATCTGCACCCCGCGCGACCAGTGGGACATCGAGCGCGACACCCCCTGGGGCCGCATGACCTACATCGACTACCGCCACCGCGTGGAGTTCGGCGAGGACGAGTACCGCCAGATCGACGCGTACTGCAAGGAGAAGGGGATCGCCTGGTTCGCCTCCCCGTGGGACACCGAGGCCGTCGCCTTCCTGGAGAAGTTCGACGTCCCGGCCCACAAGGTGGCCTCCGCCTCCCTGACCGACGACGAGCTGCTGCGCGCCCTGCGCGCCACCGGCCGCACGGTCATCCTCTCCACCGGCATGTCCACCCCGAAGCAGATCCGCCACGCGGTCGAGGTCCTCGGCTCGGAGAACATCCTGCTCTGCCACGCCACCTCGACGTACCCGGCGAAGGCCGACGAGCTCAACCTGCGCGTGATCAACACCCTGCAGGCCGAGTACCCGAACGTCCCGATCGGCTACTCCGGCCACGAGACCGGCCTGCAGACCACCCTCGCCGCGGTCGCCCTCGGCGCCACCTTCGTCGAGCGCCACATCACCCTGGACCGCGCGATGTGGGGCTCGGACCAGGCCGCCTCCGTCGAGCCGCAGGGCCTGACCCGCCTCGTCCGCGACATCCGCACCATCGAGGCCTCCCTCGGCGACGGCGTCAAGAAGGTCTACGAGTCCGAGCTCGGCCCCATGAAGAAGCTGCGCCGCGTCACGGGCGTCGTCGCCGAGGCGGAGATCGCCGCGGCCGCGGGCGAGCCGGTCACGGTCTGAGCCACCACCACTTACGGGACGGTCATACGTCGATGAGCCGCCGCGCCGGATCCGCCGGCAGCACCTCCACTCTCGCGTTCGTCGAGAGCCCGGTACAGCTTCTGAACGTGCTGGAGTGGGCGCATGCCCAGGCGCCCGGCGCGGGGCTCACCCTCGTCGTCCTGTCCCCGACCGACCCCATGACCCGCGGCCAACTGCGCCGCATGGCCGAACTCGCCCGCGACGAGGGCCACACGGTCCGCTGGGAGGAGGCCCGGGGCGGTCCCGCGGCACCCTTCCAGACCATCGGCGGCCTGACGGGCACGCTCCGCAGGGCCGACCGCATCGTCCTGGGCGACCCCTTCTCCCGCTACGTACAACTCCTGCTGACCATCACCAAGGCCCGCGACCTGGTCGTCGTCGACGACGGCACGGCCACGATGGAGTTCGTCGCCCAGCTGGTCCGCGGTGAGCGTCTCGTCCGCTGGCACCGCAAGGGCGGCCGCCCGAGCGCACGCGACCTGATCTTCGCGCCGGTGTCCTCCAGGGCCCGCCGCCGCCTCACCCCCAGCGCCAGGCGCAGGGTGGCGATCTTCTCCTCCATGCCCATGGAGGAGATCCCGCCCGGTGTGACGGTCCACGCCAACGACTTCTCCTGGACCCGCTTCCGCTTCGGCCCGCCCCGCATCACCAAGGGCGCCGACATGGTGGGCACCTCGCTGGTGGAGACCGGTGTGGTGGACGGCGACCGCTACCTGGAGGCCGTCCGCAGCCTGGCGAAGACCCACGGCGCCACCCGCTACTTCGCCCACCGCCGCGAGAGCACGGACAAACTCCACCGCCTGGCCACCGAGACGGGCCTGGAGATCGTCCGCCCCGACCTCCCCCTGGAGCTGATCGCCCGCCGCGGCCCGATCGGCCGCACGATCCTGAGCTTCCCCTCGACGGTCGTCCACACCCTCCCCCTGGCCCTGACAGGCACGGAGGTCCGGGTCGCCGTCTGCGACATCGACCCCGGCTGGCTCACCCAGAACGCATCGCCGCGGGCGCAGGGCTTCTTGTCGGGGGTGACGGGAACGGCACGGGACGTGACCCGTCTGTCGGCGGTCACGGCGGCGTGACCGCGCCCTGAAGGGGCGCGGGGCTGTATCGATATGCGGCTCCGCCGCGTGGGCGCGACCAGCCCCCACGGCGCCGCAGACGATCAACAACCCATGGCTGCACAACCCGCGGAGCGAACCCTCACGCGTCCTTCCGCGCCAGCACAAACGCCCGCGGCCGCGCCTCCTCACCGTCCGCCTCGCGCAGAACGCGCGCAAGCACCCGCAGCCCCGCCTTGACCAGCCGCTCGGCCACGGCATCCGGCGTACGGAAGTAGTAGTCCAGCGAGATCTCGCGGCCGAACCGCTCCGCCAGGTGCAGACGCCCGTCCTCCTCACCGCTCTGGAAGCACAGCAGCACATGCCCCCCGGGCACCAGCACGCGCCGGAACTCGTCGAAGGCGGTCTGCAGGTGGTCGTCCGGGACGTGGATGATCGAGTAGAGGGCGAGCACACCGCCCAGCGTCTCGTCCGGCAGATCCAGCGAGGTCATGGAGCCCACGTGGAACCGCAGCCCGGGATGCGTCTGCCGGGCCAGCGCCACCATGCCGGGCGACACGTCGACCCCGAAGGCCGGCACCCCGAGCGCGTCGAGCCGCGCGGTCACATGACCGGGCCCGCTCCCGACATCGGCGACAGGGGCCGTACCGCCCGCACGGACGAGCTCGGCGAAGGCACTGAGCAGGGCCAGGTCCAGCGGTCTGCCGCTCAGGTGGTCGGCGAACTGCTCGGTGTACGGGCGGGCGATCGCGTCGTACGAGGTTCGGGTGGCATGCAGGAAGTCCGGGCTGCCCGGTATCGCGGAGCTCACGGACCCGCACCCTACTGGGGCTCGTCCGTCGTCCAGGTGAAACCGCCGAGAGAGGGCCGCGAAGTCTCCTCGAACTCCTGCCGGGGCGTCTTTCCGGTCTCGTCCGTCCACGGCGGGTACCGCCACCGCAGGTACAGCGAGACCGCGAGCACCAGCAGCCAGCCCGCCAGGGTCATCGCGACCAGCAGGCCCAGGAACAGGCCGGCCGTGCCGAGCAGACCGAACTTCGCCAGCATCCAGGGGATGTGTTCCTCACCGCAGCCGCAAGCCTCCATGGGGGCAGAGTGCCCGCGACCGGTCGGCTGTGTGCGCTGCGTGCTGAAAACGTCGTGCGGTGGTGATGATTCCGGGATCCGGGCCCCTATGTCCCACAGTGCGATCCCGACAGGTGGAACGGAACCACCCGACAGGGGCGGGGCGTGGTATGCGTAGAGAAATGCAAGGTATACCCACCTCAAGCCTTGCCCATGCGTCGAGCGGCCAGATTTTTCTCCCCTAACGGGTTGAACTTTTGTTGATCGAGGGGCAGTTGGCCACCCCGGCGTCCTACGCTTTAGAGGGTGAAGCAACTGATGTCACCAGAGTCCGAGGTCGACCATCCCGGGGCAGCCGTGCTCCCCGGCACGCTGCCCGAGGCGCTGCGTGCCGAACTCGTAGCCTTCCGGCGCGACCTGCACATGCACCCCGAGCTCGGCAACCAGGAGTTCCGTACCACCGCGGCGATCAAGGAGCGGCTCGAGGCGGCAGGTCTGCGGCCCCGCGTGCTCGCCACCGGTACCGGGCTCGTCTGTGACATCGGGGAGTGGGACGGCGGGCGGCCCATGCTCGGCATGCGCGCCGACATCGACGGCCTGCCCATCCCGGACACGAAGAGCGAGTGCGCCTACCGCTCGACCGTGCCGGACCGCGCGCACGCCTGCGGACACGACGTGCACACGACCGTGGTGCTCGGCGCCGGCCTGGTCCTGGCCGAGCTGCACAAGCAGGGGAAGCTCCCGCGGCCCGTGCGGCTGGTCTTCCAGCCGGCCGAGGAAGTGCTGCCCGGCGGCGCGGCCGACGCCATCGAGTGCGGGGTGCTCGACGGGGTGGGGCGGATGATCGCCGTGCACTGCGACCCCCGGGTGGACGCCGGGCGCATCGGCCTCAGGCAGGGCGCCATCACCTCCGCCTGCGACCGGCTGGAGGTCGCCCTCGACGGGCCCGGCGGGCACACCGCCCGCCCGCACCTCACCACCGACCTGGTCACCGCCGCCGCGCGCGTCGCCATCGACGTGCCCGCCCTGGCCGCCCGGCGCATGGACACCCGCAGCGGCCTCGCCATCACCTGGGGCCGTATCGAGTCGGGGCACGCTCCGAACGTGATCCCGCAGCACGCCGAGCTGTCCGGGACCGTACGCTGCCTCGAACTGGAGGCCTGGCGGCAGGCGCCGGACCTCGTGGTCGCCGCCATCGACGAGGTCGCCAACCTGCACGGTGCCAAGTCGGAGATCAACTATGTGCGCGGCGTCCCGCCCGTGGTCAACGACGCGGACGTGACCGACCTGCTGCGCGACGCCATGACCGCCCGCCGCGGTGCCCAGTCCGTCGAGGGCACCGAGCAGAGCCTCGGCGGCGAGGACTTCTCCTGGTACCTGGAGCACGTCCCCGGCTCCATGGCCCGCCTCGGCGTCCGCACCCCGGGCGAGCGCACGGTGCGCGACCTGCACCAGGGCGACTTCGATGTCGACGAGTCGGCGATCACGGTCGGTGTCGAGCTGTTCACGGCGGCGGCCCTGCTGGACGCGGAGAACTGATCGGAGCGTGCCGAGCGGCCCCCTCGGGGGCCTTCCGCCGACCGGCGCAACATGCTCGTAAGCCAATCGTGCACGCATCGAAATCCGGGTGTGCGACGGCGTAAGAGCCTCAGTTCAGACAGTGTTTGCCTCGAATCGATAACGGCTTCGAGAGGGGTGTTTTTCTGACATCTACGCGCGTTACGATGCCGCGAAGCCGACGCCGCAGGGGCGTCCGGGCCCGAGCACTGGCAAGGTGCTCACATGAAGCGCCGACATGGCGCTCAGGTCAGGTGAAGGAGCCTCCCGTGCGCCGGGTAGCCAAGCTTTCCGCTGCGTGTATCGCCACCGCAGCTCTCGCAATGACTGCCACAGCCTGTGGCAGCACCTCGTCCGACACTGGCAGCTCGTCCTCCCCCTCGGGCAGCAGCAAGGGCATCAAGATCGGTCTCGCCTACGACGTCGGCGGCCGCGGTGACCGTTCCTTCAACGACTCCGCCGCGCGCGGTGCCGACCAGGCCCAGAAGGAGTTCGGCGGCTCCATCAAGGAGCTGACCGCCAAGAGCTCCGACACCGAGGCCGACCGCGAGCAGCGCCTGACCGACCTGGCGGACGCCGGCTACAACCCGATCGTGGCCGTCGGCTTCTCCTACGCCACCTCGGTCGACAAGGTCGCCGCCAAGTACCCGAAGGTCAACTTCGGTCTCATCGACGCGGTCGCGAAGGCCAAGAACGTCGACAGCATCACCTTCACCGAGGAGCAGGGTTCCTACCTCGCCGGTGTCGCCGCGGCGCTGAAGACCAAGAAGGACCACGTCGGCTTCATCGGCGGCGTGGACACCCCGCTGATCAAGAAGTTCGAGGCGGGCTACGCCCAGGGCGTCAAGGACACCAACCCCAAGGTCAAGGTCGACGTCCAGTACCTGACCCACGGCTCTGACTTCTCCGGTTTCGCCGACCCCGCCAAGGGCAAGGAAGCCGCGTCCGGCATGCTCGACAACGGCGCCGACGTGATCTACGCCGCGGCCGGCTCCTCCGGCAACGGCTCGATCGAGGCCGTCTCCGGCGTCAAGGGCGCCTGGGCCATCGGCGTGGACTCGGACCAGTACAACATCCCGGGTCTGGCCAAGTTCAAGAACTCGATCCTGACCTCGATGGTCAAGAACGTCGACGTCGGCGTCTACGACTTCATCAAGTCCGTCCACGCCGGCAAGCCGCTGACCGGCAACCAGCTCTACTCGCTCGCCAAGGGCGGTGTGGGTCTCTCCACCAGCGGTGGCTTCATCGACGACATCAAGCCCAAGCTGGACGAGGCGAAGAAGAAGATCGTCGACGGCACCATCACGGTCAAGACCAGCTGACCTGACGGTTCCCGCCGGAACCCGGGCTCGACGAGGGGGCCTCGACACCCCCCTCGTCGAGCCATAACAATGTGTCAACTCTACGCGTGTAGCATGGAGTTGCCGCGCTAGCGTCGCCGACGCCTGCCCTCCCCTACGCAGCCCCTTTCCCCCAGGAGAGTGCGCCATCAACGCGTCCAGCCCTCCCGCTGCCGTCGAACTGCGCGGCATCACCAAGCGATTCCCCGGCGTCGTCGCCAACAAGGACATCGACATCACCGTCCGCACGGGCACCGTGCACGCCCTGTGCGGTGAGAACGGTGCCGGCAAGTCCACCCTGATGAAGATCCTCTACGGCATGCAGCAGCCGGACGAGGGCACCATCACGGTGAACGGCGAGACGGTCACCTTCCACACCCCCGCCGACGCCATCGCCCGCGGCATCGGCATGGTCCACCAGCACTTCATGCTCGCCGACAACCTCACCGTCCTGGAGAACGTCGTCCTGGGCGCGGAGAAGCTCTACGGCATCGGCGGCAAGGCCCGCGCGAAGATCCGGGAGATCTCCGACGCGTACAGCCTGAACGTCCGCCCCGACGTCCTCCTGGAGGAGCTCGGCGTCGCCGACCGCCAGCGCGTGGAGATCCTCAAGGTCCTCTACCGCGGCGCCAAGACTCTCATCCTCGACGAGCCCACCGCCGTCCTCGTGCCCCAGGAGGTCGACGCCCTCTTCGACAACCTGCGCGAGCTCAAGGCCGAGGGTCTCACCGTCATCTTCATCTCGCACAAGCTCGGCGAAGTCCTCTCCGTGGCCGACGAGATCACCGTGATCCGGCGCGGCACCACCGTCGGCACGGTCGAGCCCGCCGGCACGACCTCCAAGCAGCTCGCCGAGCTGATGGTCGGCAGCGAACTGCCCACCCCGGAGACCGAGGAGTCCACGGTCACCGACGTGGCGCTGCTCAAGCTGGACGGCCTGCGCCTGGCCCAGACCGACCTCGACGGCGTCGAGCGGATCATCCTCGACGACATCTCCTTCACCATCCACAAGGGCGAGGTCCTCGGCATCGCCGGCGTGGAGGGCAACGGCCAGTCGGAACTGGTCGAGGCCATCATGGGCATCCGCGACCCCGACTCCGGCACCGTCACCCTCGACGGCACCGACATCTCCCACGCGCCCACCCGCCACCGCCGCGAGTCCGGCGTCGGCTACATCCCCGAGGACCGCCACCGCCACGGCCTGCTCCTCGAGGCCCCGCTGTGGGAGAACCGCATCCTCGGCCATGTCACCGAGAAGCCCAACTCCCGCGGCCAGCTGCTCGACATCAAGGCGGCCCGCACCGACACCGAGCGCATCATCCAGGCGTACGACGTCCGCACCCCCGGCATCGACGTCACCGCCGCCTCGCTGTCCGGCGGCAACCAGCAGAAGCTGATCGTCGGCCGCGAGATGAGCCACGCGCCCAAGCTGCTGATCGCCGCGCACCCCACCCGCGGTGTGGACGTCGGCGCGCAGGCCGCGATCTGGGACCACATCCGCGAGGCCCGCCGCGAGGGTCTGGCCGTGCTGCTGATCTCCGCCGACCTGGACGAGCTCATCGGCCTGTCCGACACCCTGCGGGTGATGTACCGCGGCCGGCTGGTCGCCGACGCCGACCCCGCCACCATCACCCCGGAGGAGCTGGGCTCCGCCATGACGGGTGCGGCAACCGGCCACCTGGAGCACACAGAGGACTCCGCACAGGACCACGAGGACGACGCCCGATGAACAAGCTGACCCAACGCATCGACAAGGAGCGGCTGCTCCTCGGCATCGCGGCCCCGCTGCTGGCGATCGTCGCCGCGCTCGTCGTCACCACCCTGGTGATCCTGGCCACCGGCAAGAACCCGGGCGCCGCCTTCAGCGACATGCTGACCTACGGTTCCGCGAGCGACAGCCAGGTCTACATCCTCAACAAGGCGACGACGTACTACCTGGCGGGCGTCTCGGTGGCCATCGGCTTCCGGATGAACCTGTTCAACATCGGCGTCGACGGCCAGTACCGCATCGCCGCGTTCTTCGCCGCGGTCCTCGGTGGCGCGCTGACCACGCCGGGCTGGATCTCCATCCCGCTGATCATCCTGTGCGCCATGGCGACCGGTGCCGTATGGGCGGGCATCGCGGGCGTTCTGAAGGTGACCCGCGGCGTGAGCGAGGTCATCTCGACGATCATGCTCAACGCGATCGCCACCGCGATCATCGCCTACCTGCTCCAGCCCGGAAAGCTCGCCGAGCTCCAGGCCGGTGGCACGGTCGTCTCCACCAAGCCGTTGCCCGAGTCGTCGTACTTCTTCCAGATCGACACCGGCGCGGCGGGCGAGCTGTGGGGCTTCATCGTCATCGCCGTGATCGTCGGCATCGCGTACTGGTTCGTGCTCGGCCGCACCCGGTTCGGCTTCGACCTGCGCACCGTCGGCCAGTCCGAGTCCGCCGCCGCGGCGAGCGGTGTGTCGGTGAAGAAGATGGTCGCCACCAGCATGCTCATCTCCGGCGCCATCGCCGGCCTGATCGGCATGCCGACCCTGCTCAACGACAGCCACCAGTTCAGCAACGACTTCCCGACGGGCATCGGCTTCACCGGTATCGCCATCGCCCTGCTCGGCCGCAACAACCCGGTCGGTATCGCGCTCGGCGCCCTGCTTTGGGGCTTCCTGGAGCGCACCACCAACCACCTCGAGTTCGAGGGCTACGACAAGGAGATCCTCGGCGTCATCCAGGGCGTCATCGTCCTGTGCGTCGTCATCGCCTACGAGCTCGTACGCCGCTACGGCCTCAGGCGCCAGCAGCAGCGGGTCGGCGCCGAGCTCGCCGCCCAGGCCGCCACGACCCAGAAGCAGGAGGTGGCGTGATGACTGCCACGATGACCGACACGCCGCCCCCCGCGGCCCCCAAGGCGGACACCGAACGTGGCCGCTCCGGCCGCTCGCTCGGGCAGATCCTGATGATCGTCGCCGGTGCGCTGCTGCTCGTCGCCGCGGTGCGTGTCATCTCCGGATCCGACCAGCTCACCTCCGAGGGCCAGGTCTCCGCCGCGCTCAGCCTCGCCGTGCCGATCGGCCTCGCCGGTCTCGCCGGTCTGTGGTCCGAACGGTCCGGTGTGGTCAACATCGGCCTCGAGGGCATGATGATCCTCGGTACCTTCGGCGCCGGCTGGATCGGCTGGCAGTCCAGCCCCTGGCTCGGCCTGCTGTGCGGTGTCGGTTTCGGCGTCGTCGGCGGCCTGCTGCACGCGGTCGCGACCGTCACCTTCGGCGTCGACCACATCGTCTCCGGTGTCGCGATCAACCTGCTCGCGCTCGGCACCACCCAGTACCTCGCCAAGCTGTTCTTCGTGGACGGCAAGGCCGCCGACGCGGGCGGCAACCCCAAGCAGTCCCCGCCGGTCGACTCGCTGCCCACCTTCGACGTACCGGGCCTGTCCAGCGGGCTGCACTCCATCGAGAACCACCACTGGTTCCTGATCTCCGACATCGCGGGCATCCTCGGCGGCCTGGTCACCGACCTGTCCGTCGTGACGGTCTTCGCCATCCTGCTGTTCGTCGGCAGTTGGTGGCTGCTGTGGCGCACTTCGTTCGGTCTGCGGCTGCGCTCCTGCGGTGAGAACCCGATCGCCGCGGAGTCCCTCGGCGTCAACGTCTACAAGTACAAGTACGCGGCCGTCGCCGTCTCCGGCGGCCTCGCCGGTCTCGGTGGCGCCTTCCTCGCGCTGGTCACCTCGCACAGCTACCTGGAGGGCCAGACCGGCGGCCGCGGTTACATCGGTCTCGCCGCCATGATCTTCGGCAACTGGCGGCCCGGCGGCCTCGCCATGGGCGCGGGCCTGTTCGGCTACTCCGACGCGCTCCAGCTGCGCAACGGCGGCGAGACCGTCCACGCGCTGCTGCTCCTGCTGTTCGTGCTGCTCCTGGCGATGGCCGGCTGGAAGCTGTACAAGAAGGCGCACTGGCAGGGCGGCATCAGCCTCCTGGTGGGCGCGGGCGTCCTGGTCTGGTACCTGGTGACCGACGAGGTCCCGAGCGACTTCGTGGGTGCCACCCCGTACGTCGTCACGCTGCTGGTGCTGTCGCTGTCCGCGCAGCGGCTGCGGATGCCCAAGGCGGACGGTATGCGTTACCGGAAGGGCCAGGGCAAGTGACCCCGCCGGCCGCCGTCGACTGGGAGGCGCTGCGGGACCTGGCCCGCGAGGCCATGTCCCACGCGTACGCCCCCTACTCGCAGTACCCGGTCGGGGTCGCCGCCCTGGTCGACGACGGCCGCACGGTCTCCGGCTGCAATGTCGAGAACGCCTCCTACGGCCTCGGCCTGTGCGCCGAGTGCGGGCTGGTCTCGGAGCTGCAGCGCACGGGCGGCGGCCGCCTCACGCACTTCACCTGCGTCGACGGCCGCGGAGAGATCCTCGTCCCGTGCGGCCGCTGCCGCCAACTGCTGTACGAGTTCGGGGGCCCCGACCTGTTGTTGGAGACACCGGCGGGAATCCTGCCCTTGTCGGAGATGCTTCCCCAGGCCTTCGGCCCGGACCATCTCACCAAGTAACTCCCGTACGGCCCCTCCGGCTTGAACCCTTCGAGCGGAGGGGCCGCACACTTCCATGAACCTCGGAAGGAACGCACCCCATGGCCATGGACGCCATCTCCGTCATCCGCACCAAGCGGGACCGCGGCGAGCTCAGCGACGAGCAGATCGACTGGGTCATCGACGCGTACACCCGCGGGGAGGTCGCCGACTACCAGATGGCCGCCCTGAACATGGCCATCCTCCTCAACGGCATGAACCGCCGCGAGATCGCCCGCTGGACCGCCGCGATGATCGCCTCCGGCGAGCGCATGGACTTCTCGTCCCTGTCCCGCCCCACGGCCGACAAGCACTCCACGGGCGGCGTCGGCGACAAGATCACCCTCCCGCTGGCGCCCCTGGTCGCAGCCTGCGGGGCGGCCGTCCCGCAGCTGTCGGGCCGTGGCCTCGGCCACACCGGCGGCACCCTGGACAAGCTGGAGTCGATCCCCGGCTGGCGCGCGCTGCTGTCCAACGAGGAGATGCTGAACGTCCTCGACACGACCGGCGCGGTCATCTGCGCGGCCGGCGACGGTCTGGCCCCCGCCGACAAGAAGCTCTACGCCCTTCGGGACGTGACCGGCACGGTGGAGGCGATCCCCCTGATCGCCTCGTCCATCATGTCGAAGAAGATCGCCGAGGGCACCGGCTCCCTGGTCCTGGACGTGAAGGTCGGCACGGGCGCCTTCATGAAGACGATCGAGGACGCGCGGGAACTCGCCTCCACGATGGTGGGCCTGGGCACCGACCACGGCGTGAAGACGGTCGCGCTGCTGACGGACATGTCGACCCCGCTGGGCCTGACGGCGGGCAACGCCCTCGAAGTCCGTGAGTCGGTGGAGGTCCTGGCGGGCGGCGGCCCGGCGGACGTGGTGGAACTGACGATCGCCCTGGCCCGCGAGATGCTCGACGCGGCCGGCGTGAAGGACGCCGACCCGGTGAAGGCCCTGGCCGACGGCTCCGCGATGGACGTCTGGCGCCGCATGATCGCGGCCCAGGGCGGCGACCCGGACGCGGCCCTGCCCACCTCCCGCGAGCAGCACGTCATCAAGGCCCCGTCCTCGGGCGTCCTGACCCGCCTCGACGCCTACGACATCGGTGTCGCCGCCTGGCGCCTCGGCGCGGGCCGCGCCCGCAAGGAGGACCCGGTGCAGGCGGGCGCGGGCGTCGAGATGCACGCCAAGCCGGGCGACAGGGTGACGGAGGGCCAGCCCCTTCTGACCCTCCACACCGACACCCCCGAACGCTTCGAGTACGCGCTGCAGGCGGTGGAGGGTTCCTACGACATCGGGGCGGCGGGGACGGAGTTCTCGGCGTCGCCGGTCGTGCTGGAACGTATCGCCTGACCAGGGGAGTTTCCCTTTCGAGTGAACGGGATCGGTGGACCGCCACCGGTCCCGTTCGGCATGCTGGGATCGGTGACGCAACCGAAGGAGACCGCCATGAGCGCACTCACCGTGGGCCACGACCCCGAGCAGAGCTGGGACGACCTCGTCCGGTTCTGGGAGGAGATGGACTGGCCCGAGGGCAGCAAGGTGGAGATCATCGAGGGGATCATCACCGTGTCACCTGCTCCCGCACCCCGTCACAACGTGATCGCGGCCCGCATCCAGCGTCGCCTGTACTCCGTGATCCCCGAGGACTGGGAGATCTTCCAGACGCAGGCCATCGCCGTCCCCTCGCGGCTGGGCATGTTCATCCCGGACATCCTGGTCGCCCCGGTCCAGGAGTGCACCGAGGCGGACACCTATCTGCCGGGCGCCGTGGCCGAACTCGTCGTGGAGATCACCTCCAGGAAGAACGCCCGCCACGACCGCGTGAGCAAGCCGGCCGCCTACGCCTCCGCAGGCATCCCGCTCTACCTCCTGGTCGACCGCTGGGCACCCGAGGGCCCCACCGCGACGCTCTACGGAGAGCCGCACGGAGACGTCTACCGCCCGCTCGCCGTCGCCAAGTTCGGCGAACTCCTCACGATTCCCGCGCCCTTCGACCTCGTCATCGACACCGGCGAATTCCCTGAGACGTGAGTCACCCGAGCATTGCCGCCACGACCACCAACGCCGGCACCGACAACACCGTCGACAACAGAATCGAGTCCCGCGCCAACCCCTCGGCCACCCGATACCGACTCGCATACGTGTACAGGTTCTGCGCCGCCGGAAGCGCCGACGTCACCACCACGTCGAGGAGTTGGTGACCGCGCAGCCCGAACACCCCTACCGCCAGGGCCCAGGCAGCCACCGGCTGGCCCACCGCCTTCAGTGCGACCGACAGAAACACGGGGAACCTGTCGGCGCCCCGCCCCGGCATCGTGCTGCCGCACAGGGAGATGCCGAAGGCCAGCAGGACCGCAGGGACCGACATGTTGCCGATCAGGGTCAGCGGGTCCATGACGGGAGCCGGGACCTTCAAGTCGGTCGCCGACACCGCCACCCCGGCCAGCGACCCGACCGCGATCGGGTTGCGCAGCGGCGTGAGCAGCCGTAGCCACAGCGGGCCCTTTTCTCCCTTGCCGGAGAGGTCCAGGACCGTCAGGGCGATCGGTGTGACCGCGATGATCTGGAAGAGCAGCACCGGCGCCACCAGCGAGGCGTCGCCCAGCACATACACGGCGATCGGGATGCCGAGGTTGCCGGAGTTGACGTAACTGGAGCACAGCGCGCCGATGGTGGTGCGGCCGATGCTCCAGCCCCGTACGACTCCGACGGCGACGAAGACCCCGGCCGCCGCGGCCGTGCTCAGCGCCGTCACCACGAGCCGGCTGGAGAAGATCACCGACAGGTCGGCCTTCGCGAGCGTCGTGAAGAGGAGTGCGGGGGAAGCCACGTGGAAGGCCAGCTTGGTCAGGACCTCGCGGCCGTGTTCGCCGAGATACCCCTGCCGTCCGATGACGTAGCCCACCCCGATGACGACCGCGATGACCGCGAACCCCGTCAGCACCCCCTGCACGGCGCCCCCTCAGCGGGGAGGAGGCCGTCGGGTATCCGGGACGGTGCTGATGCTTGGGGCATGCACCCAACCCTCCGGGGAGGAGCGGGGCAGGTCAATGTGATCCCGGTCGGCGCACACGCCAGGGAGGCGTGTGCGCCGCGATGAGTTCCGCCCGCCCGTCCGGTCTACCGCTCGTGGATGCCACGACACCAGCCGTACTCGTACTGTCCGGCCCCGTCACCCGTGACGAGGTGAGCGGGCTGTGTGACGACGTGCGGGCGCTGCTGGAGGCCACCGGTGCCGGGGCCGTGGTGGTGGTCGACGTCGCCGCGATCGGGCCGCCGGGGCTGGGTGCCGTGGATCTGCTGGCGCGGCTGGAGCTGGCCGCCCGACGGGCCGGGGGCCGGATTCGGCTGCGCGATCCCGCCCCGTCCCTACACGCCCTCCTCGACCTGGTCGGGCTCCGCTTCGAGGTGGAGGGGCAGGCCGAACAGCGGGAACCAGCGCTCCGTGTCGAGGAAGAAGTGGAACCCGGAGAGCCCGCCGTCTGATATCTCCAGCACCTGCACCGCCCACGGGGCGAAGCCGCCCTTCTCCGGGTCCGGCTTGTACTGGGCGAACCCCGGCAGGCCGTTGACCTGGACCGGCAGCAGCCGGGAGCCCTCGCAGGCGGAGCCCAGGGTCGTCATGAAGCCCGTGATGTCGTCGTGGCCCGTCAGCCACAGGTCGAACGGCGGCATCGTCATCACGGCGTCCTCGTGCAGCAACGCCGTCAGAGCCGTCATGTCGTAGCCCTCGAAGGCCGCCACATAGCGGTCCAGGAGCTTTTGCTGCTCCTGGTCGAGAGGGTCGGAGACGGCCGCGGCCGCCGCCTTGTCGCCCTGCTCGCGCTCGGCGAGTGTCGCCCGGGCCCGCTGCAGGGCGCTGTTGACCGACGCGACCGAGGTGTCGAGCAGCTCGGCGACCTCACTGGCCTTCCAGGCCAGGACCTCGCGGAGGATCAGCACCGCGCGCTGCTTGGCGGGCAGATGCTGCAGGGCCGCCATGAAGGCGAGCCGCACGGACTCCTTCGCGACGGCGGCTTCCGCGGGGTCCTCGACGGTCGGCAGCACGCGGGCGTCCGGCATCGGTTCGAGCCAGGTGTTGTCCGGGCGGGGGGAGAGGGCGGCCTGGGCGAGGGGTGTCGACTCGCTGAGGTCCATGGGGCGGGCGCGCTTGTTGCCGGCGGTCAGCATGTCGAGGCACACGTTTGTCGCGATGCGGTACAGCCACGACCGAAGACTGGAGCGGCCCTCGAACTTCTCGTAACTGCGCCAGGCGCGGACCATCGTGTCCTGTACCGCGTCCTCGGCTTCGAAGGAGGAGCCGAGCATGCGGTAGCAGTAGCCGGTCAGCTCGACGCGATGTTTCTCGAGCCTGACGTCGAGGTCTGTCGTCATGGTCCACCCACCCCTGTGGCCGTTCTGTGTCGCGCCTTTGCGCCCAGCACGTCCGAAGCTAGCGCAGGGCACTGACAATGGCGTGCCGAGCGGGGGAATGTGCAGGCCAGAGGTTTTTCGCCCCCGCCGCCCCTACCCGTCCCGACCCGGGGGCCAGCCCCCGGACCCCCGCTCCTCAAACGCCGGAGGGGCTATGAATAGCCCGTCCTGCGTTTGAGG